>VGPE01000042.1 GCA_016875645.1 Chloroflexota bacterium | reverse complement strand
GATCGTGTCGGGTGCGAAGCAGAAGCGGATCATCTCGGGGTTCACCTCGGGGGGCGTGATCGACGTGGCCCGTGCGGACGGCACGGCGGGTCGGAAGATCACGATCTTCGAGAGCGACTTCGGGACGGCGACCTGCCTGCTCCACCGCTGGTGCCTGACCGCCGACCTGTTCGGCTACACCCGGGACCAGCTGGAGCTCGTCACGCTCCGGTCGCTCATGTACGAGCCGCTGGCCAAGACGGGTGACGCCGACTCGGCGCAGATCCTGCAGGAGCGGTCGCTGAAGGTGCGGCGCGAGCGCCACGCCTTCCGCTTCTCGGCGCTCACCTGATCCACCCACCGTGCGGGGGCTGGGCCCCGGGGTGATCCCCCGGGGCCCAGCTGCACGACCCATCGAAGGAGGAGGAGGACTGGTGGGAGCACAGGCAGTACCGCTCGACACCGTGGACGCAACCCTGGTGGACGTGGCCCAGCCGGGCCAGGTCGGGACCTACTTCGGCGCCTCGATCGTGGAGACCGGGGGCACAAACCCCGTGCTCGTCTACATCCGCGAGGGCAGCGCGTCAGGCCGGGTCATCGACGTGCTCAAGCTCGCCGCCGGCGGCAGCGAGAACACCTGGTACGGGCCGCAGGGGAAGAACTTCTCCGGTGACCTGTTCCAGGACGTGGTGAGCGGCACCGGGGTCATCGCCGGGAGCGTGTTCGTCGCATGAACCGGGCCCAGCGCCGACGCGCTCAGCGCGACGGTGTGGCCTTGGCAGACCTTCCGGCCCACACCCAGTCGCTGTCCAAGTGGCGCCCCAAGGGCGGCGTCCACTACTCGGTCATCCACGGCACGATGACCGACAACGCCTTCAACTGGTCGCTGCGCGCCCTCGAGGGCCACGACCGGGCGAACCACCAGCACATCGTCACGTACAGCCACATGGACTCCGGGCCGTTGCTCTCCCACGCCCGCAACCAGATGGTGCAGGCGTTCCTCGCGGGCGACTGCGAGTGGTGGTTCACGATGGACGACGACATGATCTTCCACCCCGACGCGCTCGACCAGCTGATGGCGCTGGCCGACGCCGACGAGCGGCCCATCGTGTCCGGCCTCTACTTCGGTGGCGGCCGCAGCGCGCTGATCACCCCGCACATCTTCGTCATCGCGCAGGACAGCGAGGGCAACTACTTCACCGAGAAGCGCACCGGCTTCCCGTGGGACATGCCCTTCGACTGTGACGCGGTGGGCGCCGGCTTCATGCTCGTCCACCGCTCCGTGCTCGAGCGCATGGGCGAGGTCTACGTCCCCAAGACGGCCTACCCGTGGTTCCAGGAGACCGAGGTGTCGTTCGTGGACGACGGCGGCACCCGGCACCACATGGGGATCGGGGAGGACGTGACCTTCTGCATCCGGGCCCGGACCCTCGGCTACCGGATCTGGGTGGACCCGCGCATCTACCTCGGCCACTCCAAGCGGTACACGATCGACCGCACCGTCTACGAGGCGCAGCAGAAGGCGCTCGTCGAGCTCGGTGAGGACGAGGTGGGCCGCGCCCACCTGCGCCAGCTGGGGGTCGCATGACCACCGTGAGCACGCTCATCGAGCAGACCCGGGGCCACCTGCTCGGGTCGCACCGGCCGATCTACAACCGGCTCGGCACCGGGATGGACGCGTCGATCGAGACCATCGAGCTCGAGTTCGCCGCCGATGCGGTCAGTCGCGGGTCGGTGCTCGGCCTAGCCGACGAGCTCATGTACGTCTGGACGATCAGCGCCAACAACGCCGTCGTCCAGCGCGGCTACCTCGGCACCACGCCGGCGGTCCATGCCGAGGGCACGATGATCGAGGTCAACCCGCGCTTCCCCCAGGGGCTGCTTCGCACCTCGCTGAAGAACGAGATCGCGTCGTGGGGCCAGCGCATCCCCCGGATGCAGGCCGTCGAGGTGGACGTGACCACCTCGACGCGTGTGTACGAGCTCGACGTGGAGCCGGACTTCTTCCACCTGCTCGAGATCATGCTCGTCACCACGGTCAGCGGGGCCGCGCCCAAGCGCGTCGGCGGGCGGGCCCAGCGGAACTACGCCGAGGTCGCGTCGGGAACGGCGCTCATCCTGACGGACGTGTGCGAGGGCACCGCGATCTGCACCGTGGCCGGGCCGTTCGACCTGACCGCCTTCGATGACGACACCGAGCTCGAGGACGACTGCGGGGTCCCCTCGACCGCGCTCGACATTCCGCCGCTGGGCGCGGCTTGGCGGGTCCTCTCGACCCGCGAGGTCGCCCGCACCGCCATCGACGCCCAGCCCGAACCTCGGGCCGCTCAGGACGTGCAGGCGGGCCACATCATCCAGACGGCCCGGCAGCTGAAGGCGCTGCGCGACGAGCGCATCGGTGAGGAAGGGCGGCTGATCCAGCACCGCTACGGGGTGCCGATCGTATGAGCCTTGCGGAGCTGCTCGCGACGCCGTTCTTCTCGGGGGTCGGTACGTCCCAGGACGTGCCGGCCATGTTGCCGTGCAGCCTCGGAGGCCACGCCTACCTGCTCGACACGCCGAGGATCGAGTGGGAGACCATCGACACGCTGCGCCCGGCGATCGACACCAGGGACGAGCCGGGCCAGCACTCGCTGAACACCGCTGGCGTCTGGTCCGTCATCGGCGCCGACTTCCGTGGCGGCGCCGGGCAGTTCTACTTCGACGGACGCGACTCGAGCACGCAACGGTTCCGGGCGTCGAAGGGCGTCAACCCGTGGGAGCGGGAGCGCCTGAGCCTCCTGCAGGCCACGCACGAGGCGCTGGCGATGGCCGAGGCGGTCATCATCCCCGTGTCGATCGACAACGAGCTCTGGGTCGGCGGCGGGACCACGCTGAAGCGCAGCACGACTGCGCTCGCGGGTTCGCCGTCGTGGGCCACGGTCACGGTCCCCGGTGGGGTGACCGAGGACCTGACCGCGGCCGCGACCGATGGGCACCGGATCTACTGCGCCTTCGGCACGGACGGGATCTACCGCGGCGCGAAGGGCGCGGGGTCCGTGAGCCTGTTCTCCGACTACGAGGCGACCCTGTTGGCATACGCCAACGGGCGGCTGTTCGCCGCGAGCGCGGGCGAGCTCGTGGAGATCGACGGCGCCGGCACCGCGACGGCGCCACTGTGGAGCGGAGGCATCGGTGGGGATGGGACCGTGGTGTCGGTGGTGGGGACCCCGGGAGGCGTGTTCGTCGGCCACAACACCGACGACCGCGGCGAGGTGCTGTTCATCGGGCTCAACCAGACCACGGGCGCGCTTGCGGTCCCACTGTTCGCGGGGTCGCTGAACAAGGGCGAGACCCTGATCGACCTCGAGTACTACCAGGACTTCATCGTGGCCACGACGAGCCGCGGCGTGCGGGTCTCGGTGCTCGGCAACGGTGGCAAGACCGTGAGCTTCGGGCCTGCCATCGAGATCCCCGACGTGGGTGCCGTCGCCATGTGGGGCGAGTACGGCTGGTTCGTGTGGAACACCTACGACGAGGACTCCAACGGCCTCGGCCGCTTCGACCTGTCGGAGTTCACGGAGCCCTTCGTCCCGGCCTACGCCTCTGACCTGATGACCGACACCGCACTGGGCGCGCTCGGCGCGCTTGTCGTGCACCAGGGCCAGCCGTTCTTCGCCATCGCCAACGAGGGTGTCTACACCCAGGACCCCGACAACGTGGTGGCCGAAGGGTCGATCGACACCGGCTACCTGCGCTTCTCGACCTTCGAGCGGAAGGTCGTTGTCGGCGTCGATCTGCGCCACGAGCCGCTGGTGGGTGGCGTCACGGTCTGTCTCGCTGACGAGGAAGATGTTGAGGTGGAAGTGGGGGTCTCGACCACCGCGGGCACGCTCGGCCCCGCCAGCCTGATCAACGGCAACGGCCTCGACGGCGAAGCCATCGAGCTCAGGTTGAAGTTGAACGCGAACGGTGGGGAGACTGCGGGCCCGGTGCTCAAGCGGTGGACGCTGCGGGCCATGAACGTCCCACGCCGAACCGACGTGATCACCCTCCCGATCGTCATGCGATCCGTGATCGCGGGCGGCAACGACGGCGGGCAGATCATCGCCCAGGACACGCTGGCCGAGTGGAAGTTCCTCAAGAACCTCGAGGCCAGTCGGACCATCGCCACGCTGCGGCTTGGTGGCGCGACAGAGCAGGTCATCGTTGACAAGGTGGCGCTCGCACCCGAACGCTGGGAAGCGGGCTTCAACTGGCCGGAAGGCATCATCTTGGCGCGGTGCCTCACGATCTCGGCAGGTGCATGATGGGACAGAACTACTCCGCGACCGCCGTAGCGACCACGCTCGCCGGCGCGATCAACGACACGCAGGAGACCGCCACCGTCACCGATGGGACCGGCTGGCCGACCTCCAACTTCGTCATGACGCTCGGGCGAGGCACCGCGGGCGAGGAGCTGGTGTACGTCGCGACGCGCACCGGCACCGCGCTTGCCGGGCTCGACCGCGGGTACGGCGGCACCGCGCCGCTCGCGCACGACGCCGGGGCCACCGCGGAGCACACGTCCGATGCCCCGTCGTGCCAGCGGTGGGAGGACCACCTCGAGGACTCGTCCGGCGCGCACGCTGCGTCGGCGATCGCCTTCACGCCCACGGGCAACATCGCGGCAACCACGGTGCAGACCGCCATCGCGGAGCTCGACACCGAGAAGGCCGCGTCGTCGCACAGCCATGTGCTCGGGGACGTGACCGGCTTGGCCGAGGGTGTGCGGGACTACATCGGGGCTGCGCTCGTTGCCGGCGATGGCATCGAGATCACCGTCGATGACCCCGGTGACACGATCACGATCCACGCCCGCTGCTACGTCCCTGGGACCTACGTGGACTACGCCGGGACCAGCGCGCCGACCGAGGTGTACCCGGACGGGCGCCTGGTCCTGTTGCCCGCGGACGGTGCCGCGGTCAGCCGCACCACCTACGCCGACCTGTTCGCCAAGATCGGCACCACCTACGGCGCCGGCAACGGCACGACGACCTTCAACGTCCCGGACGCCGAGGACCGGATGCGTGTCGGGTCGGGTGGTTCCTACGCGGTCGCCGCGACGGGTGGTGCGGCGACGGTGACGCTGAGCGAAGCGCAGATGCCGGTCCACACGCACACCCAGACCGCGCACACGCACACCCAGAACAGCCACACCCACACCCAAGATGCGCACACCCACACGCAGAACGTCCACACCCACACCCAGGACGCCCACGACCACAATCCCGGCATCATCGGCGGTTTCCTGACCACGGACTACGGCTCGGGGTCGGCGTACGCGGTCGCAGCGTTTGACCCTGGCGGCGCGGTGATCGACCAGAAAACCAACACTGAGAGCACGGCCGCGACCAACCAGAACACCACGGCCACCAACCAGAACACGACGGCCATCAATCAGGCGGCGACAGCCACCAACCAGAACACCACCGCGGTCAACCAGAATGCGGGGGGCGGCGAGGCTCACAACAACATGCCGCCGTACCTCGGCGCGATGGTCTGCATCGCCACCTGAGAAGGGGCACCCCATGATCCAGAGCACCTACCCCCGCTGGCTCGAGGAGCCCGCGAAGCTCGTCGGCTGGGTGGTGATGGGCACCATCGCCGTCTGCGGCGCGATCCTCGCCCTCGCGAACGAGATCGGCGTGCTGCTCCCCGACAGCTGGCAGGACGAGGTGCGCGTCGCCGTCGCCACCGTGACCACCGTGAGCCTCATCGCCACCCGCATCCAGGCGCTGCTCACCCGCAACGGGGCGATCGGCAAGATCAGCGTGGGCGGCTCGGAGTTCCAGGGCGTCTACTCCCCCGCCACGATCCAGCGAGCCGGTGCGCCGGCGCCGTGCGCGATCGTTCCTCCCGACCCGGAGGCCTGATGCTCGGCACGATCTTCCACTACTCGGTCACCCCGCCCGAGGACGACCACGCCAACTGCGAGGACCACCGCAACCGCGTCATCGCGATGCACGAGCGGATGGGCTACCGCTGGGGCGGCGCCTACAACGGCCACTTCTGCCACCACGGCGGCTTCTGGCTGTCCTACGAGGGGCCCAACCAGGCCAGCGGCAACAACTGGGCCAACCTCAACCTCGAGGCCTGGTGCTACCTCGGCACCGTGGGCACGGAGTTCACCCGCGAGGCGCAGCACACGGCGTACCAGCTGACGCTCCGCAACCCGCGCGAGCACGTCCACGCGCACTCGACGTTCTTCCCAACCGCCTGCCCTGGAGACCCCGTGCGAGACTGGGTGCTGGGCGGTGCTCTCCCCGTCGTCGGCGGGGGTGTGACCACGACACCGGAGGTGCCGGAGATGTTCATCGCGTGGGGCAAGACCGTGTTCGGAGTGCCCATCGCGGCGCTCATCGCCGGAGGCAGGGTCGTGCTCGACCTGTCCGGGCCCGAGGGCGCCTACGGCATCCCCCAGCCGGCGCTCGACTGGAAGGCCGGAGGCGGCAGGGACGCCGTGCCGCTGATCAACCTCGATCCCGTGAGCCTCGCCGCGGTCGTGCAGCCCCCGGCTCCGCCTGCGGGTGGCGGCGGCGGCGGCGTGACCGCGGTGGAGGTCCGTCAGATCGTCGTCGAGGTGCTGGACGGCACCACGCTCAGGGTCTGAGCGATGCTCGCCGTGGCAGGGGACACCGATGGGAGCGACGTGGCGATCGCGCTGATCGTCGTCATCCCCAGCACCATCGCGGCCATCGGTGGGGTGCTCGCGGCGATCATGGCCAGGCGCGCGAGCGGGCACGCCAAGGCGGCGCAGGACGAGGTGCGAAGCCCGAACGGCATCAAGACGGGGGACGCGATCCACAGCCAGTCGAAGCGGCTCGAGTCGATGGAGATCCGCCAGGAGCGGATGGAGGGACGCCAGGAGCGCATGGCCGAAGGGATGCGCGAGATGGCGAGCGCTGCGACCGAGGGCCGTGTGCGTCAGGAGCTCATGCTCAACGAGCAGCGCGGGCTGCGCGCCGACCAGCAGAAGCACCTGGTGGACGACGGCCTTCGCTTCGGCGCGGTGTTCCAGAGCCTCGGCATCGAGGATCCGGTGACCTGATGCTCGACACGATCCTGTACCAGGGCACGCTCGCGGCTGCGGTCGAGACCGTCTACACGGTCCCCGCAGGCCAGACGACGCGCATCCGCAACATGCGCTTCCAGGCGATCGGCGCCGGCGCCGGGTACATCGTGAAGGTCCTGCTCGACGGCACCTCGGACGCCAACCGCTGGCACCGCTTCACGCTCGACGCGAACGAGGGCATGGAGTGGGCGGGCGAGATGGTGCTGCGCGCCGGGCAGACCATCACCATCGACTGCGACAGCGCCAGCGCGGTCACGCTGACGATCCTCGGAGACCCCGGTGTGGCGTAAGTACGGGCCGGACGGTTCGCCCGTCGAAACCCAGGGGCCGGAGGGCCCGGCCTATTCGGCCACCCACGTCATCATCATGTACGTGGCCGACCCGCTGGGCGCTGCGTTCACTACGAGCGACAAGGCCTTCACCCGCATCCCGGACACGCTCAACGGGATGAACCTGGTCGCGGTCGCGGCCCATGTGACCACGGTGTCGAGCTCCGGCCTGGTCACCTGCCAGGTCCACAACGTGACCACAGGCCAGAACATGCTCTCCACGGCGCTGACGATCGATGCCAACGAGAAGGACAGCAGCACCGCGGCGACCGCCGCGGTGATCGACACCAGCCAGGACCACGTGGCCACCGCCGACGAGCTCCGCATCGACGTGAGCGCAGCCGGCACCGGAGCGAAGGGGCTCATGGTCGAGCTCCAGTTCCAGGCCCCCTGACCACTAGGAAAGTAGGGTTGACCGATGGCCGATGGAATCCGCATCCAGCCCCGCCCGGAGCTGCAGTTCCCCGACAACGGGATGATCGTGGTCATCGACCACCGCCGTCCGTTCCCGCCTCCGGCCGATGGCCAGGCGCTCGAGGTCGTGCAGCCGATCTGTTCGATCTGCGGCGTCCAGCACTTCGCCAAGAACTACCACGTCCAGCTGCGGGACGGGACCGCCATCGTGTCGGAGACCGTGTGGGAGGTGTTCCAGTCGCTCGTCACCCCGGGCGGCGAGGGCGACAACCCCTTCGAGATGGTCAACGTCGTGGCCGATCCGCCCACCCAGCAGATCGCGCCGGGTCGTGAGATCCAGCTCATCGAGAAGTTCGCGATGCCGATCTCGACCGGAGGCGACTGATGGCAACGATCAAGCACACGGAGTGGCTGACCGCGATGCTCGGCAACGCGACCCACTCGTTCATCGACCTGAACACCGACACGATCAAGCTCGCGCTGCTCGACCAGACGGACGCGGGCACGATCACCGCCTCGACGGTGGACTACGACGACGTGGACACGCCGACCGTGTTGAGCACCGTGACCTGCGCAGTCACGGTCTCGGGCGCGACCGCATCCTCGGTCGGGGCCACGTTCACGTCGGTCACCGGTGACGTGGCCGACTACCTCACCGCGTACAAGGACTCCGGTTCGCCGGCGACCTCGCCGCTCATCATCACCTGGGACTCGGCCACGACCGGCCTCCCGGTGACGCCGAACGGTGGCAACATCGCGGTGACGTTCACGGGCAACACCTTCGCGACCCTGGCCTAGGAGGCCCCGGTGGCTGACAACAGGGATCTCGCGGCGCTCACCGGCAACGCCGCGATGGACGAACGTTCCATGACGAAGCCCTGATCGCACGGAGAACCTGAGATGGCAAACGAGATTGTGGTGCGGCCCAACTTCGTGTCGGGCACGATCACCAACAATCCGCTCGCGATCGGCGGCACGACCCTGAACAGCGCCGCGCTCGCGAACCTTCCCGCGATCGGATCGACGCAGTTCTGCAAGATCATTCTCGACCCGCTCGGCGCGGGCACCGGCCCCGAGGTCGTGTACGTGACGGCGCATACGGCGTCGGCGGCGTCGGCGACGATCGTGCGCGGCCGGGAAGGCACGTCGGCCGTGCAGCACGCGACGGGCACCGTATGGGTGGCGGGGCCGCTCGCCTCCGACTGGACGTTGGTGGGCAACACGGCGGACCGGCCGAGCACCGGCGGTCTGCCCTACGACGGGCAGGTGTTCTCCAACGTCGAGATCAACGGGCTCGAGGTCTACAACCAGGGGAATACTGCGTGGCAGCAGATCGGCCCGCTCGCGGCATGGAGCGCATGGGCGCCGGTCATCACGCAGTCGTCGACGCCTTCGCAGTCCTACTCCGACTCCTCCTACATGCGCGTCGGGCGGCTCATCATCGCCGTCGCCCGCATCTCGTTCACCGGGGCAGGCACCGCGTCGAACCCGATCTACTCGACGTGGCCGGTGGTCCCCAAGAGTTACGGCAGCGAGATGGCGGTCGGGTCCTTCATGTATTTCGACTCCGGTACGACGGTCCGTGCCGGGACGTGCATGTTCGTCAACATATATGGTGTCGGGTTCAACTACGACGGGTACGGCAACAAGATGGGGAACGGCGACTTCACCATCGCGAACGGTGATACCTTCACGTTCCAACTCATCTACGAGGCCGCGGCGTAGCCAATGGCGGTCACCGCGCCCGCGACGGGCACCGTCCGCTACGGCGGCGCCGCGTACGGCACCATGCCCGCCCTGGCGGTGTCGATCACCCCCAGCGGGCCCACAGTCACGGTCACCGCAGGCACAGCCACCGTTGTCCCCGACCTGCTGACTTCCCCGGACGGGCCGGTCGTCACCGTCACCCCGGGTGTGCCAGCCGTTGCGCTGACCATCGAAGCCGCGGGCCCAACCGTCACGGTCACGCCGGGAACCCCGGCGCTCGAGCTCGCTGTGCAGCTCGTGGGTCCCACCGTCACGGTGACCCCCGGTACGCCGACGATCGACCGCTCCTTCGTGGTGGACGGGCCCACCGTCGCGGTGACGCCGGGCACGCCGAACATCGCCCTGGGTGCTGCGTTCGACGGGCCGGTGATCACGGTGACGCCGGGTGTCCCACAACTGGCGTTCGCGATCACGATCGACGGGCCGACTGTCAGCATCACGCCGGGCACCGCGGCGGTCCTCGCGCACCAGACGTTCGAGGCCACCGGGCCCACGGTCACGGTCACCGCCGGTGTCGCGACGGTCGGGCTCTACCAGGACCTGGGGCTCACCGGCGTCACCATCGTCGTGACGCCCGGTGTGGCGACGGTGATGAACACCCAGTGGATCACCGCCAACGGGCCTACCGTCGCGGTGACCGCTGGCGTCGCGCTGGTCGCGCAGTTGCAGGTGTTCAGGCGCCGGGCCGTTCACGTTCTGATTCGGTAGCCCCTTCACTCCGACGCTGCTGCTTCTACTCGCGGATCGTTCATCGGGGTCCTCTCAGAGATGTTGGCCACAGCGGCCGCCCCACGGTCGCGCACCCTGCCACTGGGCCAGGTGCCAGGCCATCTGATCCTGGTCGTCCACGCTCGCCTCGGCGGGGTCCTGGCCGACGAGATCGTTCCACCCGGCGTTGCGGGCGGTCGAATCCCATGTGCTCGGCAGGAACTGGTACGCCCCGCGGTAGGTGCCACCCGCGCTCACCGCGCCGTAGCCGGCGTCGTGCAGGCCGTTGCCGTGGAAGTCACCGCGGTCCGACTCGTGGAAGCGAGTGCAGACCAGGAACGGGTGGCCGTGCAGGTCCGGTGGTGGAGCGCCGGGGCGCAGGCCGCACCCGGCAAGGGCGGCGGCGAAGGCGAGGGTGAGGACGAGGCGACGGATCAAGGACTGACTCCCGTGTAGGGGGCAGGGGCAGGGGGCCGCGTCGGCGGCGCCGGGTCGTCCGTGAACCACGCGATCCACGCGTAGAGCGTCACGACCGACAACACGATGATGGCCACTCGGCGGGCGATGCTCACGGATGCACGACGGAGAGGTGCCTGCCGACAGGGCCGGCCGGAGTGGGCTCGAGGGAATCGAACACGTACCAGCTGGGGAGATCGGCCAGCACGGTGTCGATGTCGGCGCCGGTGAGATCGAGCACGCGCGCGAGGTTGGCGAGCGAGCGGTGCAGGTTCTGCACCTCACCGTTGGGCGTGTGGGCTGCCATCGCGTCGAGGACGCGGGCGAACTCTTGGAGGGTCACGTTGCTCCTTCGCAGGGGTTGGCGATGCCGAGCCGGATCGCTCGGCCGATGATCAGCGAGGCGAGCGAGGCTGCGCCTTCGTCGCTCCCCCGGATCGCGGTCTCGATCGCGACCAGGACGGGAGGGCTCGGGTTGTGGATCGGTACGTCGGACTCGATGCGTTCGGTGTGCGCCCCGTGGACCGCACAGTGGAACGTGATATCTGCGCGCAGCTCCAACCACCAGTCGTCGTCCTCGTTGGAGTGGATCTCGAGGACGCCGTTCGCGTAGGGGAAGGAGCGGATGATCATGGCTGGCGTGCGAGGCGCGCGAGCACCACGTCGTACATCGCGGGACGGACGACGGCGACCCAGAGGTTGGGGATGACCACGTGGAGTGCGCCAAGCGCGCTGAGCCAGTCCTGCTGCTCGGGGGTCACGCGCCCACGGGCGGACTTGCACTCGAGGAACCACAGCTGGCCGCGCTTGACGTGGACGAGCACGAGGTCGGGGAAGCCGGGGTCGGAGCGGCGCGAGTCGTAGGTGTGGTAGACGAGCCATCCGTGCAGGCGCGCAACCTGCACGATGGCGTCTTGGAGCTCGCGCTCCGTCATCTCGTCAGTCATCGAGGTCGCGGCGCGGGGGCGGCGTCGGGGTTGGGTCATCGGGGGCCTTCGGTCGGGGGCGGGTACGGCGGTAGCGGATCCGGCGCGGGTCCTCGTAGGGGGCCGTGATCAGCTCGGTGTTCGTGCGCTTCACCGCCTCCGCGAACGACAGGCCTTCGGCCTGGTGCTCACGGACGCGGGCCATCCATCGGGGTGCGAGTTCATCAGTCATCACCCCTCCCTCTGTCACGCCGGCGCGGTCCGCATCAGCACGGTGGACGAGCCACGCAGCTCGAGGCGGTGGGTGCCTTCGGCCACCTTCTCCAGAGCGCCCACCAGGCGCTGCAGGTCGCTCTCCGGGAGGTTGTTCGGGGTGTAGTGCTGGCCGTCGCTCACAGCGAAGCACAGGCCTCGGAACTGGTCGGTGGTCACGCCGAGGTTGGCGACGTGCTGGTGGATCGTGCGGCGCAGGAGCACCACCTGGTCCTCATCCACGACCTCGGCCTCGGCCACCTCGCTGTCGGGGTCGATCGGCGTGGACGGTTCGGAAGGGGCAGCGATGGATCGGGTCTCGGTGTTGGCGGCGATCGACACCATCCGGGCCGCGCCCAGCGCGACCTGGTTCGGAGTCGCCGGCGTCGAGAGCACGGGGACCACGTAGTGCGAGGTCTTGCCGTTCTCCGTCTTGGTGCGCTTCTCGAGGGTGAGCCGGGCCCGGGCGAAGCCGTGCTCCTGCAGCTCGAACACGAGATCGACCATGCCGGGCAGCTCCTTTGCTGCGTTCCAGCCCTTCGACTCCATCATCCACAGTCCGGTGAAGGGGATGTCGGGGAGCATGACCGACAGGCGGGTGATGGGCTTGCACACCATCTTGCCCTGGTGGTCGCAGATGCAGGGCTGCTCGACCTTGACGGTGCCGTGGGGCGTGTCGCTCGGGATCTCGACCACGCGGCCGTCGCACTCGCGCTGCTTGCCGGCGGCGGTCCACATCTCGTAGATCGGCGTGCCGCCGAGGGCGACGTGCGGCGGGGGGACGATGACGTTGATCGTGCGGGCCTCGGTGAGCACTTCCCACTCGCTGCGGCCCCGGCCCGGGTTCCACGGTTGCGCGGTGCCGCCGTACAGCTTGGCCAGCGCACGGATGCTCGACTCGTCGCGGCTCGTGATCCGCCAGAACTCGAGCGCCTTCATCGCCCGTTCGGTCTTCACGCCGTAGCGCAAGCGGCCGGCGTCCACCGCGCGGCGTTGCATCTCGGACAGGGGTGTGACGGTGCCGGGCATCAGTCGTGCTCCTCGGTGATCGTCGGGGTGTCGATATACCGCAGGGCGAAGCCGTCGTCGTTCTCGGCCTTCTCATAGGGCAGGGGGTTCATTCGGTCTGCCGCGCGTTGCGCCTCGGCGTAGGTCTCGGCCTCCACGATGTAGTCGATCGAGTAGATGTCGGTACAGCGATAGCGGGGCATCAGCCCTCCTTCGGAGCGGCGAGGACCTGCTCGACGCCCCGCATCGTGAGCGCCCAGGTGGTCGCACGGTTGCCGGTCGGCAGCGTGATCTTCCCGTGGGGCTCGAGGTACAGCCGGTCGCTGAGCTCCTTGCGCCGGGGCCGGATGCTGTTGTCGGCCAGGTTCAGGCGCTCGGCCAGCTGCTGGTCGGACAGCGGGCCCACGTTGTGGATCATCGCCATGATCTGGTGGTGGTGGTTGCGGAGCGTGATCTTCGGGAGGGACACCGTGGCGAGCGGCACCTCGTCCTCGGGGATCAACGCGGTCTGCATGTCGTTCTCAGGCATCGGTGTCCTCCAGGTCCACGTCGTCACCGTGGACGACGCAGTTGGGGTCGTCGTTGTGATACGGGCCCAGCGTCATGCTCCGGCAGGGGGGCCCGCAGGTGCATTCGCCTTCGGCTCGCAGGTCCTCGTACTCCTCGCGGGTCATGCGACGCGGCATGTGGATCCTCCGTGGCAGGGACAGGGGCACCGGAACGCTCGGCGGCAGCGCAGGTGGCTGCCGATCTCGCAGTCCTCGGTCATCCCGGGGATGGGGTCGGGCACGCCGGTCAGGCGTGGAGGGGCGGGCGGTGCATCTCGCTTCGCCACCCTTCGCCTCCCTCGATCTGTGAGCGGAGAGTGGAGGCGGGCGTCGCGACGGAGTGCCTTGCGCTCGTCAGCCGTGAGCGTGTCCCACGGCTGCGAGCGCAGAGCGGCCAGGTCGGCCACGGGTCAGACCCCGTTGTCGGCATCCTCGGTGCAGCTGAGCTGGAAGGGGCAGTAGTCGCACTCCCAGGTGCTGCCGTTGGAGAAGATCCGCCCGTCCTGCTCGACGGTCCAGCGGCCCTTGGCCGGGTTGGTGATGAGCGCGCCCGCGGGGAGCGAGGGGATGGAGCGGGCGGGGAGGCCGATGGTGTCGGTCTTGGTGACGATGGCCTCGAAGCGGGCGAGCTCCTGCTCCGCGATGGGCTGGAACTGGTTGCGCTCGTAGTGCCACTCGGCCATGAACCGCTGCCACGGAGCGAAGCCGGCCTTGGTGGCCTGGCCTGCGGCGATGCAGTCGATCGACAGGACGAGCAGGACGAGCACGTCGGCGTCGTGGAGGTGGGCGTTGAGCGCACCCTGGATGAGGGCGCTCGAGCGGGGGCCCTCGGCGTCACCGCGGAAGCCGATGGCCTTCTGGAACCCGAAGCCGTTGAGCGTCTTGATCTCCAAGGCGTAGCGCCGACCGTCCCGGTCCTTGAGGACGATGAGCAGGTCGCCGTGGCCCGACGAGATCGCGAGGCCGTGGGCGTCGGTCACGGGGTTGACGGTGATGAACTCGATCTCGCAGCCGGGCCACTTCTTGGCGGCGATCTCCTGCATCTCGGTGTGGACGAGCTGGCCGATCCAGAAGCGGTAGTAGTCCGCGACCGTCAGCGGGTTGGAGACCTCGGCGTCGGTCAGCCGGTAGCCGAGGAAGCGGGCGCAGCGGCCGGCGTCGGAGTGGCGGATCCGGGACGGCGCGGCGTGCGGCTTGTCGTCCTCGGGGACGTACACCTGGCCCCACGCCTCGAGCAGCGCCTGCGCGAAGATCGGCTGCGCCACGGGCGGGAAGTGCTTGCGCTCGGGGAACCCCGCGGGGAGGTCGGAGAGATCCTTGATGGGCACGGTGTGCCTCCTGTCCGGTTGACGATCGGATGATGAGTCTCGCATGAGGGTGTGACACTGACGCGACGAAGGGGGCGGCTGCAGATGCAGCCGCCCCCCTCATCTAGGACCTAGACCCTAGGCCTCGTCGGGCGTGGCCTCCTCCTTCTCGGGCGCCGCCGCCAGCAGGTTCGCGACCAGCTGCGTGCGGGCGTCCTTGAGCTCGGGGCTGTAGTTGTAGCCCATGTCCACCCGGGCGAGGGCGGCGGCGGTGAGCACCTGGTCGCACGCCGTGGTGGACGACCGGGCGAACTCGAGCACGGTGCGCTTGAAGCTCACCGTCTTGTCCTTCGGGTCCCACTCGATGCCCGCCTTGGCGAGCGCCGGGCCCAGCAGGACCTTGAGCGCCTTCTCCTCGTCGGAGTAGAAGTTGCTCAGGATCAGCTCGGTGACGAACAGCCTCACCGTCGAGGCCGGGACCTTCTTGGAGAGGAAGGCCTGCAGCGCCTCGATCTCGCGCTTGTTGGCCTCCCGCTTCTCCCGCTTCTCGGCCCGCTCCTTCTCCTGCGCCGGCGTCTGCTCCTTGGCGGGCACCAGGTCCGCGACCGCGCGGCGGTCGTCGGTGCACCAGTAGGTGTGGGTCCCGTCGTAGGACGACACGACGCAGGCGACCAGCCAGTCCTTCTTCTTCAGCTGGCTGGGCTTCTTGGTGACGCCGAGGTCGGCCAGGACGTGAAGGCCGAGCTCGGTCGGCTTCCAGCCGTAGCCGTCCTGGCCGGCGACGGCCCGGTAGCCCGCCTCGATGAGCCGGTCGATCTCGGCCTGGACCGCACGGGCCCGCTTGAGCACCCGCTCGGCGTTGTCGATGGTGTGCTCGACGCCCGGCTGGCGCCCGCT
>VGPE01000041.1 GCA_016875645.1 Chloroflexota bacterium | reverse complement strand
GCGGGGCCACCTGGTCGAAGCCGGCGCGCGTGCTCGCGGACTGGGGCGACCGGCCGACCACCCATCTTGTTCGGGCGAGCCGCCTCTCCGACGGATCGCTCGTCGGCGTGGTGGGCCGGATGTTCCGCGACGACCCTGAGCAGGGCATCGTGAACACGCCCGGGATCGGCTACGCCGACATGGACCTGCGGCTCACGCGCAGCGCCGACCGCGGGCGGACGTGGAGCGCGCCGGAGGCAATCGAGCCGCCGGTCGTCGGGCCGTCCTGGGAGATCTGCCACGCGATCGTCGAGTTGCGAGATGGCCGCTGGCTGCTGCCGCTCGCGTCGTGGATGGGCTGGCACGGCGACGCGGCGGACGGCATGCGCTCGATGGCCTTCGAGTCGACCGACCGGGGTCGGACCTGGCCGCGGGCGATCGTGGAGTTCGACCGCTGGGCCGAGGACGTCATCCACTGGGAGCAGTCGCTCGTCGAGTTGCCGGATGGCCGGCTGCTCGCGGTCGCCTGGAGCCTGGACTGGAAGACGGGCGTCGTCGAGCCGACGCCGTACGCCATCGCCCCCGATGCCCGGTCGTTCTCGGTTCGCGGCCTGACCGGGTTCCTGGGCCAGACGACCAAGCTCGCGGTCCTGCCGGACGGCCGGATCTTCGCCGCCTACCGGCGCCAGGACCAGCCGGGGCTGTGGGGCACGCTCGCCCGAATCGAGGGCGAGCGCTGGGTCAACCTCGAGACCGTGCCGCTGTGGCAGGGTGCGGCGTCGGGCATGACGGGCAGCTCCGACACCGGTAGCGAGTTGATTGCCATCAGGTTCGGCTATCCGCAGATGGTCCTGGAGCCGGACGGTGGCATCCTCCTGGCGTTCTGGTGCGAGGAGGACTGCATCACCAACGTCCGCTGGCTACGGATCGCGGTCTGAGGCACGTGTGAAGGGCCTGGTCGACGGACCGCGCTCCTGCCGCCCCGACGAACTGGCGGGGGTCATTGCCCTCGTGGACGCGGCCATGCGCGAGGGCTCGGACCAATCGCTCCTGACCGACTACCCGCTGGTCTACGCGCCCGAGAACCTGCCGAACGTGCAGGTGGTCACCGTGGACGGACGGGTGGTCGCCACGGCGCCGGTGCTGCCGCGGACGATCCGCCTGGTCGCCGGCGGCGGTGAGCACACGCTCCGGATCGGGATCATCTCGCCCACCGCGACCGATCCGCCGTTCCAGCACCGCGGCTACGGGTCCGCCTGCGTCGCTGCCTGCATTGCCCGCGTGGACGCAGCCGGGATCGAGCTCTCGGTCCTGTGGACCCAGGTCGCCACGTTCCCCTTCTACGAGTCTCAACAGCTACCAGGCCGTCCGCGCCGACCTCGAGGTGCTCGAGCTTGGCCCGGACGAGGCGGTCCGTTTTCGCGACTCCGGCGAGATCGTCCGTGAGCTGGACGTCCGTGATGCGGCCGCGCTCCGGCAGGTGCAGGCGCTCCATGAGGCAGAAGGCCCGGGTATCGTCCGCGACCCTGCCGATTGGCCACGTCTCCTGGCGTTGCCGAAGATGCGGACCCTGGTCGCCCGTCGCGGCGCCCGGATCACGGGCTACCTCGTGGACAGCCGAACCACGAACAAGCCCGGGATCCTGGAGGCCGGCGGGTCATCCTGGGCGGTGGAGACGCTCGTCGGCCAGGCCCTCCGAGACCGTGAGCAAGGCGCCCGGGTGCCCGTCGCTCTGATGCGGACGGCCAACGTGCTGCGGGCGGTCCTGGTGGACCGGCTCGGATTGGACTGGACTCCCGGGCCCGGAGGCCACACGATGGTCCGGATCAGCGATCCGCGGGCGTTCTGGCGGGCCATCGGGGGGCGCGGCGCGCCGCCGCCCGTCGACCGGCGCGAGCTGGCGTCGGCCGTCTTCGGCCCGCATCCCGAGCGCTGGGTCCACCGCCCCGAGTCGATGGTCAACGACTTTCCGATCCCGCTGCCGATCCCGCCGCTCGACCATTCATGAACGCAAGCCGGCGGTGCTGATTCCCCAGGGGCCCGGGCGGTGATGGCGCGACATCGCGCCGACGTCGTCGTGGTGGGCGCGGGCGCGTTCGGCTCGAGCATCGCCTACCACCTGGCCGTCGCCGGCGCCGGAGACGTCGCGCTCATCGATCAGCACGCGCCCGGGTCGCAGACATCGCCCCGGGCGGCGGGGATGACCCGTCAGGTGTTCGCGGACCCGATGGGCCAGGCCCACGGCCGCCTGCAGACCCGGAGCATCGCCAAGTTCGCAGCGTTCGCCGACGAAACGGGCGAGCCACTGATGGTCCACCGGTCCGGCAGCGTGGCGATGGCGACGACCGACGAGGGTGCCCGCTGGCTGGCCGACGAAATCGCCGCAGGCCCGGGCCAGGGGATCGAGATCTACGCAATCGACAGTGCGGATCTGCGTGGGATCGCCCCGTACGCGCGGGCCGAGGGCGTGCGCGCGATGTGGTTCACGCCGTCCGACGTCTACCTCGAGCCCGAACGGCTGGCGGCTGGCTACGCGCGGGCGGCGATTCGTCACGGGGCTGCGCTGCTTGAGCACACGGCGGTGATCGGATTCCTGCAGGCCGGGGGTCGGATCGCCGGCGTCCACACGGCGGATGGCCCGATCGAGGCACCGGCCGTCGTCCTGGCCGCCGGCGGCTGGCTGCGAGCGCTCGGCCGCCTGGCCGGCCTCTCCCTTCCGGCCCAGCCCGTGCGGCACCAACTGCTCATCACCGATCCCCTGCCCGGCGTCGCGCCCGAACACGCCATCTGCCGCGTGCGTGAGGCACGCGTCTACGTCCGTCCGAGCGCCGGCGGCCTGATGCTCGGTGGCTACGAGGACAGCCCGCTGGTCGTCCCGACGGGCGACGTCGGACCGGGGTTCTCGATCGAGGCACTGCCCCTTGACCCGCGCGTGCTGCATGGCCTGGCGGCACGCGTCGCCCGGATCTTCCCGGACCTTGCGGGCGCCCGGCCGCGGGTCGTCCGCGGCGGGGTCCCCACGATGACGCCGGACAGCTGGCCGATCTTCGGTCCCGTCGCCGACATCGGCGGCCTGTTCGTCGCCGGCGGCGACAACGTCGGTGGCTTCTCGATCTCGCCTGCCGTGGGCGAGCTGCTCGCCGAGTGGATCGTGACCGGACGGCAGCCGGACCTGCTCGCACCATTCCGGGCGGATCGTTTCGGGCCGTGGCCACACGACGCCGAGCTGGAGTCCGTGACCCTGGAGCGCTGGCGGCTTCACTATCGCCCGGACCCGTTGCCCGGGACCCCGGCGACGCGATAGGTGCTCGATCTCGTCATCCGGGGCGGGACGCTGCTCGACGGAACGGGCGCGCCGGCACGGATCGCGGATGTCGGAGTGCGCGACGGACGCATTGCCGAGATCGCCGCATCCGGGGCGATCCCTGCCGACGTCTCGGCTGAGCTCCCTGCCGCCGGCCGGATCGTCGCCCCTGGCTTCATCGACGTGCACGTGCACGCGGACGCCCTGCTGCTGTCTGACCCGGACTACGCCGCCGGGCTGCGCCAAGGTGTCACCAGCGTGATCCTCGGGAACGACGGGATCGGTCTCGCGCCGTCCTCCGCCGCGACGGCACGTGGGATGGGGGCGCTGTGGGCCGGCATCCTGGGCCCGAGCGATCGCCTGGCGGGCGGCGCCGGCATCGGCTCCTACCTCTCCACGTTCGAGGGGTCGGTGGCACCGAATGTCGGCACCCTGCTGCCGCACGGGCCGCTGCGGATGATGGTCATGGGTCTCGACGCGCGGCCTGCGGACGCGCGCGAGCTGGCGGAGATGGTCCGGATGAGCCACGAGGCGTACGCGCAGGGGGCGCTGGGCTTCTCGATCGGGCTGGACTACGTGCCATGCCGGTGGGCGACGCGCCAGGAGCTCGTTGCGCTCGCCGAGGCCGCGGCCGCCTGGAACGGCCCCTTCGTCACGCATATGCGGGACTACGTGGACGAAGTCGAGGCGTCCCTCGCGGAGGCCCTGGACATCGGCTCGGCCTCGGGCGCCGCGGTCCACGTCTCGCATTTCAACGTGCGGGCCGACCGAGGACTGCCCCTGATCGACGCCGCTCGCGCTGCCGGCCGGGATGTCACCTTCGATCTCTATCCGTACCTGGCCGGAGCACCGTCGCTGGCGTTCTTCCTGCCCGGCTGGATCCAGGAAGGCGGCATGGCGGCAATGCTCGAGCGCCTGGCCGATCCGGGGGTGCGGGCCCGTCTGCGTCCGGATCTCGATGACGCGGACCGTCGCTGGGGATGGGAGCGGGTCGTCTTGACCGATGCCGGGGCAGGTGACACCTTCCGCTGGGCCGTGGGCAAGTCCATCCGAGACGCCGCCGAGGAGCGACGCACGACGATCGACGCGCTCGTGGCCGACGTCCTGATCGCCTCAGGCGGTGCCGCTGCGACGGTCACGCACCATCGTCATCGCAGCGAAACCGATCAGGCGCTCCTGGTCGCTCATCCAGGACACATCGGGGCGAGCGACGGCGTATACGTCGGCGCCAGGCCCCACCCGCGCGGGTTCGGGACCTTCGCGCGCTACGTCCGGATGGCGATCGACGAGGGCGCATTGTCCGAGCGTGTCGCCCACCTGGCGGCCGCGGCGGCCGACCGCTTCGGGCTGCCGGACCGCGGCCGCATCGTGGTCGGCGCCGCGGCCGACATCGTCGTGCTCGATCCGGAGCGCGTGCGCGATCGGGCGACGTACGAGGCGCCGGCGCAGCATCCCGATGGCATCGAGCAGGTGCTGGTCAACGGCGTCCCGGTCATTCGCGACGGCCGCCCGACGGGCCAGCGGCCGGGTCGGATTCTGCGCCGCGCCTGAGGCGTCGTGCTCCCGCTACCTGTCGCTTCGGAGCCGCTCGACCTTGGCCATATCCAGGCTGACGCCGAGGCCCGGGCCCGGCAGCGGCCGGATCGTGCCGTTCTCGACCTTCCACTCCTCGTTGATCACGTCCGCGAGCAGATAGGTCGCGCCGCAGGCGTCGTTGAAATCGCCGAGGTTCGCCACTGAGACGCCGAAGTGGACGTGGCCGGCGGTGCCTGGCCCGAGCTCCGGCATGGCGCCGATCACGGCCTGGATCCCGTCGAGGGCGGCGATCGCGAAGATCGTGCGCATGGCCGTCAAGCCGCCGGACTCGTGGATGTAGACGTTGAAGATGTCGACGGCGCCGGCCTTGGCGAGCGCCCACGCCGTGTCCGGGCCCCAGAGCGACTCGTCGACCATGATCGGGGTGTCGACTGATTCGCGGACAAGGCGCAGCGCGTCGATGTTGCCGGGCGGGATCGGCTGCTCCACGGAGTGGATGTCGAACTCCTCGAGCCGCTTGATCGCCCGGATCGCCTGCTTGGCCGTCTTCCAGCCCATGTTCGCGTCGGTGCGGATCGTGAGGCCGGGGCCGAACGCCTCCCGGATCGCGCGGACACCGGCGACGTCGCGCTCGATGTCGAGGCCGATCTTGACCTTGACGCACTTGTAGCCCTGCTCCACGAAGTCACGGGCGCGCGCCACCTGCTCCTCGGAGGTGCCCATGACGATGGAGCGGCTGAGCGGGATGGCGTCGCGCGTCCGTCCACCGAGCAGCTCGTAGACCGGCAGGTTCGCGGCCTTGCCGGCGATGTCCCACAGCGCGAGCTCGATGCCCGCTCGGGCCGGGTTCGCGGGCTCCACGAGGGTGGCCATCTTCGCGAGGCAGCGGTTGATGGCCCGCGGGTCCTCGCCGACCAGCATCGGCCCGAACCAGTCGTTGACGTAGCGGCACTGGAGGGGGCCCAGACCGTCCCAGAGCATCGTGATGTCACCGATGCCGGTGATGCCCTCGTCGGTCTCGACCTGGACGACGCCGTATTCGAACGAGGGGTGGACGCCCAGCGCGGTGAGGAACCGCTGCGACGGGATGGAGACCGGAATGGCGGTGATGCTGGTGATCTTCATGGCCCTATCTTGGCCGCGAGAGCCACTCGTTCGCCGAACGGCCACGCAGCGAGGCCCGTCCGGCACCTGGCCGCTACGACCGCCGGTCGCGTCCCCGCAACGCCCAGCGCTCGGGCGTGAGTCCGAAGCAGCCCTTCCCGTCCGGTCGCCGCACCTGCCCCGTCATCCAATCCCGGTACCACGGCCGCCACGTCCGCGCGCCGCCGTCGTGGTGGACGTTGTACGGCTGCCCGAACGGCGCGACGGCCGCGTCGCGGCATGACGAGAGGTGGGCGTCATGCAGGCCCGGCAGCTCATCCTCGCCAACGCCGAGCGAGCGATAGAGCCCTTCCACCTGGTGCAGCCACTCGTGGACGTAGCCCTGCTCCGGGTCCGGGTCGGTGGCGAGCGTCCCCCAATGGTCCGACGGGATCGATGAGAAGCCAGCTCCGCCCGCGTCGGGTGTCGGGCCGATCGTGCAGCCCCAGCCGCAGTGGTCCACCTTGCCGTCCGACGGCCACAGCACGAAGACCGAGTCGTACTGCCCGTCCGCGGTCAACTCGCGCAACTCCTGGCGGCAGTCGCGCGGGCCGGCCCACCAGCGCCCACCCCCCACGTGCGTGAGCGACGCGAGCGGCCGGCGGACCGCCACGATGTCAAGGGGCGCCATCTCGGCGTTGCCTTCGCTCCATTCCCGGATCGCGGCGGGGATCCTCGCCAGGATGTCGTGGATCGCGTCCCGTTCCGGGCGCGTCATCACACGCGCGGACTTCCGGCGGAGCACGCGCGTGCCCCAGCGGGCGTTGGCGGCCGGGTAGATGAGCGCAAGCGCGCGGAAGACCTGTGGCATGGGACGGCTCGTCACGGATCGGCCTTCGTCATGCGGCTGCTCGACGCCGGGCCTCGATCAGGCCCGTGGCGTGGCAGGTGACGAATTCCGGACCAGTTCAGCGCGATAGACCATCACCTCGTCCAGGACCTGGCCGACGGTCGCCGCGATGTCCTCCGGGAGCGCCTCGGACGGGAGACCGTTCTCGGCCAGCGCACGCTGAGCGTCGAGCTGCTCGTGGAGGTGGCAGCGGAACGCCCGCTGGCGCTCGGACGCCTCGTCCGGTTCCGGCACCACGGCGTCGCGACCCCAGAGCCAGCGGCACAATCTGGCGTACTCGAGCGCAACCTCGCGGCTCAACAGCCGCACCTCGACCTGGCCGAACGGGACCCCCACGAGGTGCGTGTCGAATGGCACGACCGCCGTGCGATTGCCGACCGCCCGGTCGTAGAGCCAGATGACCGTCGCCGCCACGTAGGCTTCCGTCGCGTCGATGCGCCGCAACCGGCGCGCCGACTCATCGATGGGCACCGTGGCTCCCGTCCGCCGGCCGCGGGCAATCGTCAGGACGACGATCGCGCCGATCACGCCCGCCAACGCTGCAAGGGCGACCTGTCCAGGATCCAACCGCGACTCCTCCGCACGTCAGCGTAGGACGAACGGGGGGCCGTGGATCAGGCGCCGGCGAATGCACGAAGCCGTGACGGCCTCTCAGGGGTGCAGCGTCGGCAACCACGACGGCCATGGAAGCGGAGGCAGCGTCGGCGGCGGCGAGAACGAAGGCCTCGGCAGCTGCGGGAGGCCCGGGATCTCGCTCGGAGCCCCTGTGACGTCGCCCGACGGGCTCGAGCTCGGGGACGGGCTTGCCCCTTCTGCGCCGGCCGACGGCGCAGGCGAGCCGGCATCGTCGGGGCTGGTCGCGGGGGTCGGCGCAGGCGTGCGCGTGGCACTCGGCTTCGGGCTCGGCGTCGAGCCCGGGTCGGGTGTGTGAGCGCTCACGGGAGGCAGCGTGGGCCCCGGTGCTGCCGTGTCACGCGGCCGTGGGCCTCCGCGCGGCTCCGGTGCCGCGGTCGAGTCGCCCTCACAGGGGGCGTGGCCGACGTTCCGGTTCCGGTTGCCGGTGACGGACTTGGCCGCGGCGGCGATGTCTCGCCGGAGATCTCGGCCGTCGGACTGGGCGTTGTGCCGGGTCCGGGTGCGGGCGATCCACCTCCGCCGGGTGTGAAGGCCGGGCTTCCCGGCGTCGCCGTGGCGACCGTGCCGGTTCCGTTGGACGCGGGCACACCGGACGCGCTGGGCCCGCCGGGGCCCGTCGCTGCAGCCGCAGAAGGGGTGGCAGGGTCTGACCCCGGCGCCGTCGCTGCACCGGCCACGTTCCCGGTGGGCCGCGGTGTCGTCATCGTCCGGATCGCGTCCAGCAGCGGCACGGCGCCGACGATGCCGACCGTCATCAGGGCCAGCAGGATCGCCGTCCGCCCATCATGGCGACCCGACGGCGACCTCCGCGGCCCGGCGGCCCTGAACCCGGGCGAGTGCTCCGCGGGCGGCGCGTCGATGGCGTCCCGCAGATGCCGCTCAAGCTCGGCAAGGCGCGCAGCTCGCTCATCCTCTCTCGTCAGGGCCACGGCACCCTCGTACGCGGCCCGTCCGGGCCCCTGCCTGGGATGGTGTCCCGGGGTGCGCCGCGCGGGTAGGGGCTTGTCAACGAACTCTCATCTTCCATCCATCCACAGGCCGACCACCTCTGGTGGATGACCGCGGATCCGATGTGGATGACATCGATCTCCGACATCTCACGCCGTTCGCCCGTGTCGCACACTCCCGGGATTGGCCGGCTCAGCACGGGAGATGGCATGGCTCACGGTCGCGGTCAGCTCGAGTTCGGAATCGCGCCACCGCCGGGTGATCGCGAGATGGGGCCGATCGATCGGCGGACGTTCGTTGCCGACACGGACCGGTTCCTCTCCGTCGCGTTGCGCGACGGCGCGTTCTCGTCGCTCTGGACGAGCGACCACGTCATGGAGCACACGGGCAACCGCCTCGAGTGCTGGACCCACCTCGCGTGGATCGCCGCGCGCCACCCGACCCCCATGCTCGGCACGTGCGTGCTCGCCAACTCGTACCGCAATCCGGCTCTGATGGCGAAGATGGCGACCACCCTCCAGGAGTTGAGCGGCGGCCGGCTGATCTTCGGCATCGGCGCAGGCTGGCTGGAATCCGAATACCGTGGCTATGGCTGGGACTTCCCCTCGACCCGGGAGCGGATCGAGCAGCTCGAGGAGGCGATGCGCCTGACGAAGGCGCTCTGGACGCAGGAGGGCCCTGTCGATTTCGAGGGGCGCTGGTATCGCCTCGAGGGGGCGCTCGGCATCCCACGGCCGGACCCGGTGCCGCCGATCATGATCGGCGGCGACGGCGAGAAGTACCTGCTGCGGGTGGTGGCCAGGCATGCGGACTGGTGGTTCTCGTACGCATCGCACCCCGACGTCCTCGCGCGCAAGATCGCGGCCCTCCGCGCGCACTGCGCCGACGTCGGGCGCGACCCGTCCGAGATCCGGATGGCCACCCCGTTGACCGTGTACCTGGGCCGGACGATGGCCGAGGCCCGGTCGATGGCGGGTGGCCTGCCGCCGAGCGAGCGGCCGCCGTTCGTCGGCGATCCGGCAGCGTTCCGCGATCGGCTGACGGAGCTGCACGAGCTCGGGTTCGAGCTCGTCGAGATGCGCATGGCGCGGATGTTCGGCACCGAGGACGTCGAGCTGTTCGTCGACCAGGTGCTGCCGGCATTCCGATGACGACCGACGACGAGGCCGAGGCCGACCTGCCCGAGCACGTCCGGCGCAACCGCGCACACTGGGACGCGACCGCCGACAAGTGGGTCGCACCCGGCCGGCGCGCCTGGTCCACGGCCGAGATCACCTGGGGCGTGTTCGGCGTGCCCGAGTCCCAGCTCCAGGTGCTGCCCGACGACCTCGCCGGCCTCGACGTCATCGAGCTCGGCTGCGGGACGGCATATCGCTGCGCCTGGCTGGCGCGTGGCGGCGCCGCTCCCGTCGGCATCGACAACTCGGAGCGCCAGCTCGCGACCGCTCGCGCCTTCCAGGACGAGTTCGGGATCCGCTTCCCCCTGATCCACGGCAACGCGGAGTCCGTGCCGCTGCCGGACGCGAGCTTCGACCTCGCCATCTCCGAGTACGGCGCGTCGATCTGGGCGGACCCGTACCGCTGGATCCCCGAGGCCGCGCGGCTGCTGCGTCCCGGCGGCCGGCTCGCGTTCCTGGTCAACGGCACGTTCCAGATGCTGACGGTGCCGGACTACGAGGCCGACGGACCATCCGGCGATCGCCTGCTGCGGCCGTACTTCGGGATGCACCGGTTCGAGTGGCCCGACGACAATAGCGTCGAGTTCCACCTCGGCTACGGCGACTGGATCCGCCTCCTGCACGCGAACGGCTTCGAGGTGGAGGACCTGATCGAGGTGCGCCCGCCGCCCGGCGCGACCACCGGGTGGAACCTGGTCACGCCGGAGTGGGCGCAGCGCTGGCCGGTCGAGGAGATCTGGAAGGCCCGCAAGCGCGGGTAGGACTCCGCTGCCGCCCGACGGGGTTTCCTGCTGGACACAGATTTCGTCGTGGCGATCCGGATCGCTGCGCACAGGGCAACGGTTCGCCTGTTCCGGGGCGGTCAGGGGTCTCCACGACCGGAAACCTTGTCTGGCAGGCAATGCCGCAATCGCGTGCGGACCGGATCGTTGCCCCACGGGCAACGGTCGCGTCTTGGGCGACGGAATCTGTTCTGGGCAGGAAACCCCGCCGGAGCACGGCCGCGGTCGCGCCGTTGCGCTCGGCCTCGGCGGCGCATGCCCTGCCGCGGCCGATGAACAGCGTGTTCCTCTCGCCGCACTTCCGGTAGCTCCCGCGCCGTCGGTCCTGGCGCACGGTCACGCGCGCGTCTCGATGACCTCCACCGTGTGGTTGTCCACCCAGTCCCAGTCCATCTCGACACCGAGGCCGGGCGCATCGGGCAGGTGCCGCAGGCCATCCGCGTCGATCGCCAGGGGCGCGCCCACGAGGCCCTCGTGGTACAGCGCCTCGTGGCCCTCGGAGAACTCGCAGTTCTCCACCGACAGCGCCACGTGCAGGTTCGCCGCGTCCAGCAGCGGCGCCCCCAGCCCGTGGATCTCCAGGTTGTAGCCGAACAGCTCCGCGGTCGCGCACGCCTTCCGGAGGCCGGTGATCCCGGCCTTGATCAGCACGTCGCCGCGCATCAAGTCGCCCGCGCCGATTCGCAGCGCCTCCGGCATCTCGTGCAGGCGGCTCGTCTCGTTGGTCAGTACCGGGGTCCGGATCTCGTCCGCGAGTCGCTTGATCTGGAACACCTGACGGTCGGGGAGCGGCTCCTCGAACCAGCGGTAGTTGAGGCGGTCCAGCTCGTGGCCGGCGGCCACCGCCTCGGTCCAGGAGTAGAACCCCGCGGCGTCCTGGAACAGCGGGAAGTCCGGCCCGGCCGCCTCGCGCGCAGCTCGGAACCGCGGGATGTCGCGATCAAGGCCGTCCCAGAACTGGATCTTGAAGCCGCGGTAGCCCTGCCGGATCCGGAGCTTCGTCTCCTCGTAGACCTGTTCCGGCGTAGGGTTGACGGTGATCGCAATGGCATAGGTCGGGATCGTGGTCCGCGCCAGGCCCAGCATCCGCGCGATCGGCAGGCCGGCCGCCTTGCCGCGAATGTCCCACAGCGCGATGTCGATCGTGCCCAGCAGCGTGTCGGTCAGGTTGTACTCGTGCCGGTTCTGGCGCCGCAGGTCCTGCCAGAGCCGCTCGTGCTCGTTGACGTCCCGACCCAGCAGGAACCGGCCGTAGGCCTGGTGCAGTGCGTGGCCCATCGCCTGGCCCTCGCCCATCCAGCCGAACTGCATCGAATGGCCGTCGATGCCCTCATCGGTGTGGAACGTGTCGAACGAGTAGCGGTAGACGCTGCTGATCTCCTGCGGCGGGCCCATCTCGCCGTAGATCGCCGACACGTCGTAGGAAATGATCCGCGACGTGATGCCCGTGATCCGCATCGCTACTCCCTCGCCAGCCGCCGGCCGGGCGTTCGCCCGGTGAGCCTCCCCTCCGCCATTACTCGTTCCCCGTTCACGATCACCTCGTCCAGGCCGACCGATGGCAGACGCGGCTCGGCATAGGTCGCCCGGTCGGCGAAGGTCGCGGGGTCGAAGACGACGAGGTCGGCGGCCGAACCGACGGCCACGCGTCCCCGATCGGCCAGGTGGTAGCGCTCGGCCGGCAGCCCGGTCATCCGGTTGATCGCCGCCTCCAGGGTGACGGCGCCCAGCTCGCGGACGCCGACGCGGATCGCGCGGGGGAAGGTGCCGAATCCGCGCGGATGCGGGCGCGGGCCGTGATACACGCCGTCGCTGGAAACCATGACGCGCGGATGCTGCAGCGTACGCGCGACGGTCGGCCGGAACTCGGCCTCGGTCGGGCCCCAGGGGTAGACCAGCAGCGCTTCCGGGAGTTCCTCGCGCAGCAGGGTCACAGCCGACTCGCCGGCCCTGCGCCCGGCCTCAGCCGCGATCTCGCGGATCGATCGCCCGATGTGCCGGCCGGTCCGGCTCGCCGAGAACCAGGCGTTCATCGCCGTCGGGTCCACCGCGAACGCCGTCTCGAGGCGGGCCGCCAGTGCCTCGCGGTACGCCGCGTCCTCCAGGCGCTCCAGGACCCCGGCCGGTCCGCCGGCCTGCTCGGCCCACGGGACGTTGTACAGCAGATGCGTGGAGCCGGCCTCGTAGAGGTGGGAATCGCTGGTGACCTCGGGCGCCTCGGCGAGGAGGTCCGGGATCTCGTCGTCCACGCGCTCGTGGGAGACGTGGGCCGGCAGCCCCGCGCGGCGTCCGACCTCGGCCGTTTCGCGGAAGGCGCCCGCCCGCCCGAACTCGATGTGCCGCCCATGTGCCGAGTAGGTGCCCCCGTACTCGGCAGCCACTGACGCCAGGGCCACCAGTTCGTCGGTGTTCGAGTGGGTGATCGGCTGGTAGTCGAGACCGGTGCACAGGCCGACCGCGCCCGCCTCCATCCAATCCCGGACCAGCTTCGCCATCGCCGCCGTCTGGTCGGCGCGGGCGCGCCGGGCCTCCCAGCCCATCACGGCCACGCGGATCGGCAGGTGCGGCACGCCGGCCGCGATGTTGACAGGCGTCCGGCCCTCGAACGCGCGCAGGTACGCCTCGGGCGTCGGCCAGTCGAACGAGAGACCGGCTGCCGGGCCGTTGATCGAACGGAGCGAGAGCTCCACCGCGCGGGCATCGCCGGGCGACAGGCCGGCCCACCCGAAGCCGTCCGGTGCCGTCAGGTTGGTCGTCACACCCTGCCCGATACCGGCCCAGCGATCGTCGGTCTCGCCGAGGAGCGCGATCTCACTGTGGACGTGGACGTCGATGAAGCCGGGGGCCACGACCCGGCCGGCCGCCTCCACGACGGCCCGGGCCGACGCTGCCGCCGCAGCCAGGGCCCCGATCGCCGCGATCCGGTCGCCGACGATCCCGACGTCAGCCCGAAACGCGGGCGCACCCGTCCCGTCGACGACAGTGCCGTCTCGGATGAGGAGGTCGAAGCTCATTCCTCAGCGAGCGCCAGCCCGTGCCGGCCCGCCACCTCGATGAGACGCTCGGTCGTCGGGCCCTCCGCGTAGACCCGCCCGATCTCCTGGAGGAACGTCGCCGACGGCGCCCCCAGTGTCACCATGACGAACCGTGCGCGGCCCCCCGGCGTCACCCGCAGCGTGTGGGGCACGCCCCTGGGAATGCTGACAAGGGTGCCCGGGCCACCCGACGCCCGCTCGTCGCCGACGCGGAACTCCATCTCGCCCTCGAGGACGTACTCGAGCTCGTCCCATGGATGGGTATGGAACGGCACCCACTCGTGGTCCTCGGAGGTGTCTTCCACCCACGCAACCGGATCGGCGCCTTCCGTCTCGAAGCGCAGCAGCATCGCGTCCCCGCCGGCGCCAGGGAACCGCTCGCCGGCATCCGAACGACGAACCCCAGGCCGCAGTCCATGCATCAGAGGAACCTCCCCGGTCGCTCCCCGGTCGCGACTCCGCCGACGACGACCCAGCGGCCGTTGACCATCACCCGCTCAATGCCGGCCGGTCTTGCCGTCGGCTCTTCCACGTCCGTCGCCCGGTTGGCGATGGTCGACGGGTCGAAGATGAACAGGTCCGCGGCGTTGCCGTCGGCCAGCACGCCGCGATCGGACAGGCCCGCCCGCCCGGCGGCGATCGAGGTCATCTTGGCCACGGCCGCCTCGAGCGTCATGACGCCGGCTTCACGCACGTAGCGCCCCAGGATCTGCGGGAACGACCCGAACGTCTTGGGCATGATCCCCAGGGCGCGGTGCTTCACAGGATGTGCGGCCATCCCGTCCGTCACCGGGATTCCGAGCGGGTGAGCGATCATCCGATCCAGGTCCGGCTGGCGCTTGGAGATCGTGCCGGTCCAGTACTGGGGATCTTCGATGAGGAGGTCCAGGGCCGTGTCCAGCGGGTCCGCGCCGCCGTCGCGGGCGATCTGGCCGATCGTCCGGCCCGCCATCCAGCGTGTCTCGGGCCGGCTGACCTTGACGATCAGCTCGTCGTCGAAGCCGCCCGGGCTCCAGCCCAGCCAGCCCGACGCCTCGATTCCCTCTCGGATCCGTCCGCGGAGGGCCGGATCCCGCAGTCGCTCCGTGGTGGCCACCGCGCCGCCGGCCCGCACCCATGCCGGCAGGTATTGGGCCCAGGCGCCGCCGCCCCGGGGGAAGACGGTCACGTCCCACGTCGCCCGGACGCCGCGATCACGCGCCGCCTCGATAAGCGCAATGATCGTTCCGGCCTCGTCGGGCGGATCGATCGGCGTCGGGTAGAGGTGCGAGATCTCGATGGCCACGCCGGACCGCTCCGCGGTTTCGAGCGCCTCACGGACCGGCCTGGAGATCGGCAGCTCCACCACTCGCATGTGGGTGTGGTAGGGCAGGTCCCGTTCAGCAGCGACCCGCGTCAGCTCCACCAGTTCGTCGGTCGTCGCAAAGAGGCCGGGCGCGTACGTCAGGCCGGTCGAGAAGCCGCGGGCACCTTCGTCGAATGCCCGGCGCAGTTCGTCCTTCATCGTCCGGAGTTCGTCGGCCGTGGGCACCCGCTCCGCGCCGCCCATCACGTACCGCCGGAGCGTGTTGTGGCCCAGGAGTGTGACGGTATTGGTCGCTACGCCGAGGCGATCCACCGATTCGCGGTAGCCGCCGATCGAGGACCAGTCCCACGGTACATCCGGAAAGCCGAAGACCGGCTCCTCCTGGATCATCGTCGCGAGCGTCTCCGGCCGGACCGGGCCCGCAGAGAAGCCACACAGGCCCACGACCTGGGTTGTGACGCCCTGCTCGATCGCCGAGATCGCGCCGGGCTCGGACAGGTTGGACACGTCTGAGTGGGTATGCAGGTCGACGATCCCGGGCGCGACGACGAGCCCCCGCGCGTCCACGACTTCGACGCCCTCGACCGGCGGCGGCGCTGCGCCCCGGACGACCCGGACGCGGTCGCCCTCGACCAGGACCGTGCCCGGGAACGCTGGCGCGCCGGTGCCATCCACGATCCGCCCGTTGACGATCGCGACGTCGGCGCCCACGTCCACGAGTATGCCGAGGCAGAAGGGGGCTGTGGCGTCCCGCGTGCTGGCGTCCGACTGGCCGTGCTGGGCGCAGATCCCCCGCTCCGCGCCCGTTGGTCACCCCGCCGCGGAGCGGCAGACCCGGCCGCGGCCACGCGTGAGCCACCAGCGTTCTCGCGTGCCGAACGTCGCGGACCGGCGGCCCGCCGGGGCTCGGGGCGCGCCCCGGCTGCGCTGACCTCGGGTCCGCGGAGACCGCTGCTAGAGCGCGCGCCCCGGCCGCTCCCCCGTGGCCG
>VGPE01000040.1 GCA_016875645.1 Chloroflexota bacterium | reverse complement strand
GCCAAGACGGCAAGGACGATGACCCCGGACGTCGCGAGCCGGTGCCGCAGGAAGCGCCTCAGCGCCTGGCGCAGCAGCGAATCGTGCGGGGCCGAAAACGAATCGATCAACCGCTCAGCGGGCTGCGAGTCGGACGCGCGGATCGACATAGGAGTAGGCGATATCGGTCAGGATGTTCGCGATCAGGACCGTCACGGCCACCAGAAGGACGATGCCCATCATCAGCGACGGATCCCGATCGTTCGCGGCCCGCACGGCGAGTCGGCCCATTCCCGGCCACGAGAAGACCTGCTCGGTGATGATGGCTCCTGCCACGAGCTCCGGAATCAGCAGACCGATCACCGTCACGAGCGGGAGCAACGCGTTTCGGAAGGCGTGGCGGATGAGCACGACGCGCTCTCTCAGGCCCTTGGCCAGCGCGGTCGTCACGTAGTCCGAGTTCAGGACCTCGAGCATGCCCGCGCGCGTATACCGCATGAGTGGGGCCGCGTTCGCGAACCCGAGAATGGCGACCGGCATGACCATGTGCGCGATTAGGTCATCCGGCGAGAAGGGCTTGCCCGCGGTCTGCATTTCACCGGTCGGCAGGATCTTCAGAGAGACGCCCAAGGTATAGATGAGAACGAGGCCGAGCAAAAACGTTGGCGTGCTGATCATGATCATGGTGAACGTGGTGATCACATAGTCGATCCGCCCGTATTGGCGCACGGCCGATAGGACGCCGAGCGGGATGCCGACGACGATCGCAAAGACAATCGATCCTCCCATGAGCAGGAGCGTCGGTCCGATCCGGGGCGCGAGTTCGTCGACGATCGACCGCCCGGACTTGATCGAGTACCCGAAATCGCCGGCGAGCACGCCACCCAGCCAGCGGACATACCGCTCGTGGACCGGTCCGTCGAGGCCGATCTCGCGTCGCATCGAGGCGAGCTGCTCCCGGGTCATCGCTGCGCGTTGCTCAGGCGCGATCAGCGCCGCGATGGGATCGCCTGGGGCGAGCGAGAGAATCGCGAAGGCGATGATCGTGATCCCGATGAGCACCGGGACCGCGATCAGGACTCGCCGAACGACGTAGGCGCCCACCCGGCTAGCTCCCGAAGGACCCAGGCCGGATGGACGCCGTCGTCATGTGCACCACGTGCTATCGAGCAGGCGGATCTCGGCGGATTACGGCGTGACCGACCACTCGTAGGCGCTCATCGCGAAATAGCGCTCGAAGGCAGGAACGATCACGCCCTGCACCCGCTTGTTCACGGGATGAACACCGGAATTCTGCCACCAGTACAGGATGGGCACCTCATCGTTGAGGATCTTGGCAATCTCCTCGTAGGTCTTCGCCCGCTCCGTTGGGTCGGTTTGCGTCAGCGCCTTGTCGAAGAGCTTCTGGGTGTCGCAGTTGTAGTAGCCGGAACCGCCGTTCACAGGCTGGTTCCCGCAGTGGAAATACTCTCGGGAGCGAGATGGGCCAAGGCCCTCCGCCCCGCCGGCGCTGAACCCGATGTCGAAGGAGCCTCGCTGCGTGTCGTCGACGATGACTTTCAGCCAGGCGTCGATCGCGACCCCGGTCAGTTCCACCTTGAATCCGACGGCCTCGAGCTGCTGCTTGACGATCGGCGCCATCTTGGCTCCGTCGCCGAGCTCGTTCGCATAGTAGAAGCGGAGCGTCTGGCTGAGGTCGATCTTGCCTTCGGCGACTGCGGCCGCCAGAAGCTCCTTCGCCTTGTCCGGGTTGAACTCATATTGGTTGAGGCCCGGGATGTCATCTCGGAAGCCGGGTGGGTTCCACGGAATTCGGTTTCGCCCGCCGAACAGCTCGTCATTGATCGTTCGCCGGTCGATCGCGTAATAGATTGCCTGGCGGACACGCTTGTCGGATAGATCGATGTGCAATGGGGGCAGGTCGAGATTGAGGTCGGTCTTCCATCGATCTCGCTCGGCCTGTGTTTCGCCGTGCGGGACGATCTCGAAAATCCCGGGGCTTGAGACCACCCGGACATCGAGCGTCGGGATGGCACTCAGGCGATCGAAGTTCGAGGCGCCCGCGTTCAGGATGATATCGAGCTCGCCACTTTCGTCTGGGCCAGGGCCGTGTCGGTGGTGATGGCCTTGTAAATGATCTTCTCGAGCTTTGGCGGGCCCTTGTAATAGCCCGGGCTGGCGATGAACTCGATGAACTGATCCGGTACAACCTGCCCGAGGGTGAAGGGTCCTGTGCCCACAGGCGACTTGTTCATGAAGTCGCCCTTGAGGATCTCGCCGCGCGTCTGGCCGGCGAGAAGATGCTTCGGCATGATGGAGCTCGGGGCATCGGCCAGCGTTCTGAGGAACTCGACGTTGGGCGCGGCGAGGGTGAACTGGACGGTGTAGTCGTCGATCTTCGTCACGCCCTCGAAGGTCGAAGAGCCGCCGCATTTCGTCTTGTCGTCCGGGGCCGCATCGCAGGCTGCCTGGATGTCAGCCCCGCCCTTCAGCGTCCACCAGCCAGTGGGAAACCCGGTGTAGGCATTCCGGTTCTCGGCAGCCCATGTCGCCGTGTAGACCACGTCATCCGCGGTGAAGTCCGTGCCGTCGTGCCACTTCACACCCTGGCGCAGTTTGAACGTGAACGTCTGCGCGTCCGGCGTGATCTCCCAGCTCTCGGCGAGGTCGGGAGTGAGCGTCTGCAGACTCGTGTCGCCGAGGTCGAGGCGGACGAGCTGCCCATACAGGAAGTAGAAGAACGGGTATTGGTTGCTCTGGGCGTCGATGGTGTGGAACACCGGGTTCGCCTCGGCGAACCGATTCCAGCTCACGGAACCGCTGCTCGCGGGCGGAGCTGTCGTTGGAGCCGCAGTGGCCGGTGCTGCCGTTGGAGCCGCGGTCGGCGCGGCCGTAGCCGGGGCCGCCGTCGGAGCGGCAGTGGCCGGAGCCGCAGTCGCCGGAGCGGCCGTCGGAGCGGGCGTTGCCGCCGCCTGGCATGCCCCAGCGACCAACGCGGTCACCGTGAGCAATGCGAACAACCGATGCTTCATGCAGAACCCCTCCAGTCCCACGCTCGGCTCCAGGTCCGATCGGGCCTGCGCCGTGGGAGCATCCTCACTGCCGATCGGACGATCGGAACTGACGCGCCGCGACGTCTCCCCACGCGCGGCTTGCCGGTGGTATCTCACGCGGGTGTGCGCGAGCCTTCTGTAGCAACGGTCCCGGCCGTAGTGACGGTCCCGGCCCGCACCGTGCGCCACGCGCGCAGAGCGCGATCCGCCTCCAGTCCCTCGCCGGTCACGTCCGCCAGCGTCACCGGCCCTTCGACCTCCTCCAGGATGGCGACGTCGGCCGGACCACCGACCGCGAGGGTGCCCGTCACCCCCGGCTGCGAGATTGCCCGGGCCGCGTTCACCGTCGCTGCCGCGATCACGCGCTCCAGTGGCATCCCGAGCGCGAGGAACTTGGTCATCGTGGTGGGCAGGTCCTTCATGGCGCCGACCAGCGAGAACGCGTGGAGGTCGGTCGAGATCGTGTCGGGCTCGAACCCGTCGGCCAGCGCCGCGCGCGCTGTGCGATAGGTGAAGCTGCCACCGCCGTGGCCGACATCGGTCCAGACGCCGCGCTCGCGCGCCCGACGCAGGGACGCCAGGACGTGACCGTCGGCTGCGATGATCGTCTCGGCCCGACCGTGGAACAGGTGGGTGACGATGTCGCCCGGCCGGAGCCGATCGAAGACGGAGTCCAGTGGAATGCCGGGCTCGGTGATGTGGACCATCAAGCGTGTCCCGGAGCGCTCCGCCGCTTCGAGCGCGCGATCCAGTGGCCGATGGAGTCGCGGCGGCGCCGTCTGGTTGCGCGCGACGCGGACCTTGATCCCCAGGCAGACATCGCGGTGCTCGGCGATCGTCTCCACGATGCGATCCACGTTCACATAGCGCAGCTCGCGATCGCCGAATTCCAGGCCGTCGTCGATGATCAGCCCGATCGACGAGAGGTTGACGAACGCGAAGACCCGCGTCCGCGCCTGGTCGATCCAGCCGCGCCGGAAGCGCCCGAACGCGACCTCGCCCGCGGTGCCCGCGTCGACGGCCGTGGTCACACCCGCCGGCAGGCAGGTTGCGTCCGCGGCGACCCCGAGCGCGGAGATGCCATCGAAGAGGTGCGTGTGCAGGTCGATCAGTCCCGGCACGACGAGGCGTCCGCCGGCGTCGAGCACCTGCGTCCCTGCCGCGCGCGGCAGGGACGACGCGACGGCGGCGATGCGGCCGGCGCAAATGCCCACTTCGAGCGGACCGTTGCGCCCCTGCCCGGGATCGATCACGCGGCCGCCCGCGATGACGAGATCCAGGGGCGTGTCAACGGTGTCCATCGGCGACGTATCGTAGGGCGGCGGCGACGCCGCTCGAGAGCCCAGTCGAGGAGGGATGCGTGGACATCGTTGCCGAGTTCGGCCTGCGGCCCATCGTCAACGCTGTGGGGACCGCGACGCGCGTCGGCGGGCAGCGGATGCACCCTGAGGTCATCGCGGCGATGGCGGACGCGGCCGGCCGGCACTTCGCGATCGACGAGCTGCAGGAGATCGCGGGGCGCGAGATCGCGGCGGCGACCGGCGCCGAAGCAGGCTACGTGACCTCCGGGGCATCGGCCGGCCTGATGCTGGGCGCCGCCGCCTGCATCGCGGGCGCGGACCCCGACCGGATCGACCGCTTGCCGGACACCATCGGGATGCCCAACGAGATCATCGTGCAGCGCGGCCACCGCAACGCCTACGACCATGCCCTCCGGACGGCGGGCGCCCGGATCGTGGAGGTCGGCTACCAGGGGCATCCGGGCGCCGGCCGCACCCACGCGTGGCAGATCGAGGCCGCGATCGGGCCGGCTACGGTCGCGATCGCTCATCCCGTCCAGCACGCCCCGGGGACCGTGCCGCTGCCGGAGGTCGCCGAACTCGCCCATCGCCACGGCATCGCGGTGATCGTGGACGCCGCCGCCGGCCTGCCGCCCAAGGCGAACCTGCGCCGGTTCATTGCGGAGGGCGCCGATCTCGTCGCCTACTCCGGCGGCAAGGCGATCGGCGGGCCGCAGGCCAGCGGGTTCCTTGCCGGCCGCGCGGACCTGATCCGCTCAGCAGCCCTCCAGCACCTGGACATGGACGTGGACGTCCGCACGTGGCGCTACGGCTCGCTCGTGCGCGACGGGTCGCTTCGGGGCGTGCCGCACCACGGCATCGGGCGCGCCGCCAAGGTGGGCAAAGAAGGGATCGTGGGGCTGCTGGCGGCGCTGCGCCGCTACGTGGCCCGTGACGAAGAAGCGGAGATCGCCCGCCAGGTCGCGATCCTGGAGCACATCGCCGCGGGCATCGATCGCGCCGGGCTGCCGGCGGGCGCCTCGCTGACCCTCCGGCGCCCGCCGATCGACGGTCGGGTCATGTACCCGGTGCTGCACCTGGACCTGGGCGGGTCGGCCGCCACGGAGCGCGCCGCGGCCCTGTCCCTGGCGCTCCAGCAGGGCGATCCCCCGGTCTACACGGGAGAGGGCTGGCTGGACATCGGCGTCGTGTCGTTCGGGGCCTCGACGCTCCATGAGGACGAGGCGGATGTCGTCGTGAGCGCGGTCCGGGCCGCACTGACCGGCGCGCGCGATGTTGCCATCGGCTAGTGTCTCGACGGCGGTGCGTCGGGCGTTCCAAGGCGCAACCGGACGCCTGCCGCCGGGCGGTCTGGAACGCGCGAGGTTCCGGCGTGGCGTCTGGGTTCAGGATCGGAACCCAGGACGTTCCACGGCAGACCGTCATTCGCTCCTTGGAACGCCGCGCGCACCGGAAACGCCGAGGTCCCGGGGCATCCCCGGGCCCGGTCAGCCCTCTTCGACCCGGCGGATCTCGATCTGCTTGGCACCCTCGACCAGCATCCGGGCGCAGACCTCGTAGAACGGGGTGGGGTCGCCCACGAAGCGGCCGAAGATGTTCGCCGTGGACGGGTTGCCGACGCCCGGGATCGTCGGCCGCGCGTACCGGTCGTAGGCCCAGTAGACCTCTGAGAGCGCGTCGGGGTGGCCGTGCCGGACGCCCGCGTTGTAGTGCGTGTAGATGACGTCGCCGGTCTGGATGTAGGTGGTCGCGTTCTCCTCCTCGATCACCACGGTGTTGTCGAAGTGGTGGGCGACCATCGTCCCCGAGTAGCGAGCGTGCGTCACCCGACCCCGCAGCGGCAGCACCTCCCAGATGCGCTGGCAGGTCTTCGGGGCCTGGTCATCGAGGAGCAGGGCCCGAGCCGTGACCTTTTCGTTGGTGAACTCGATGTCGATGTAGCGCGCCATTGCGATGATCAGCCTCCGACGAGCAGGGCGGTGCCGAGATAGATCCGTGCCGCGTCGAGCAGTTCGTCCAGTTCGATGTACTCGTCGGGCTCGTAGCGCCACGGGCCGGGGCCGTAGACCACGCTCGGGATGCCGTGTTCCTCCAGCACGGGCGCGTCCGTCACGAAGCCGCGCTGGCGGGCATTGACCGCGAGCGCCGGGGGAGCGCCGCGGACCAGCGCGTGGGCGGCCGAGAGCGCCTCGATGAGCGGGCTGTCGCGGCGGCCCATGAACGGGTGGACGTCGCTGATGATGCGGACCGAGGAGCGCACGTCGCGCCCGGCCGCCCGCGCGACAACATCCGCAAGGTCGCGGGTCACCGTCCAGCGGTTCATCCCGGGCACGGTCCGCACGTCGCCTCGGAGCACCGCGCGATCGGCGAGACCGGAACCGGGCAACAGGGCCGGTACCCCGGCGCGACCGCCGGCGATCAGCTCACCGACCACGAACTTGGGAAAGCCCGGCAGGCGCTCCGACGGCGTGTGGGTGAACGCGAAGCCCGGGGCCGAGAGGGCCTCGTAGACGCGTTTGGCGGCCGCGAGGGCATCGATCCCCTCCTCCTGGAAGGACACGTGCGCCGCGCGCCCGCCGAGCTCGATCTCGAACTTGACGGCGCCGGAGTTCTCGGCGTGCAGCTCCAGGTTGGAGCCCTGGCCGACGATGCCGTAGCCGTTGAACGGCGGCTCCGAGGTCAGCGCGAACTTGGTCCCGAGTCCGGTCGGGTTGTGGGCGATGACGGCGTGGAGGACCAGGTCGCCGGCCGGCGCTCGTCCGCCGGCGCCGCTCGACCCGGCCGTCGCCGCGGCTGCGGCGGTCTGGAGGGCCACGATCATCGCGGCGAGCGGGCCCTTCATGTCGGTGATGCCGCCCGCGTACAGGCGGTTGCCCTCGACCTCGGCCCGGTACGGGTCGCGCACGCCGCCCGGGGCCCAGGCGGCGTCGAGATGGGCGTTCAGCAGGAGCCCCGGAGCGGGCGAGCCGTCTGGACGACCGCGGCCACGAACCGTCGCGATCACGTTCGGCCGGCCGGGCGTGACGGCCTGAAGGTGGACGTCGATCCCGGGCCGGTCCAGGAACTCGGCGACCGCCGCAGCGAGCGGCCCCTCCTCGCCCAGCGGTGCCGGAATCGCGGCCAGGGCCGAAGCCACCGCGATCGTCCGTGCGTCTTCGATCTCACCCAATCGGGCCGCGAGGTCGCGGCCTGCTGCGTCCGGGATCACGCTCCCTCCCCTGCGGCACCTGCCCCGAGTCTGCCATGATCGGGCGGCCCGCTGGGGCCGCGACGCGCGAGGCAGGCGGGATCGACTCGGGTGTTCAGGAGGATGCGATGCCGATCCCGTCGAAGGAGATCCAAAACTACTTCCTCGCCAAGGGCCGCAACGCCATCTGGGGCACCAATGGCGTGGGCCGTGGCCCGAACATGACCCCCTACTGGTTCCTGTGGGATGCCGAGACCGGGAAGTTCCTGATCAGCACGCTCGACTGGGTCGCCAAGGTCAAGGACGTCCGGCGCGACCCGGCGATGTCGCTGCTGGTCGACGACCCGACGAGCAACCTTGGCCTGTACGTCCTGGTCTACGGCAACGGCGTCGTGCGCGGCCCCGGGCCCGACGCGGTCGAAGGCTCGATCAAGCTGATCCGCAAATACCGCTACTCCGACGAGGCCACCTGGCAGCACTGGAACGAGATCAACGCCAAGAACGACCGGGTGCTCGTCGAGATGACGCCCGAGAAGTGGATCTGGCGGAACGTCTGACGGGGCGCGCCCCGCACCCCGGCACGGTGACGGGTCACCGTCCGCGGCCTTCGGCCCGCGAGGGAGTCGGTCGCAGATCCGCGGCCGCGGCCGCCGCGGCCTTCGGCCGGCACACAGCCGTGGGCCTGGCTCCCGCGTCCGATGCTTGTACCCGCATATCTCACGGTCCCGAACGCCCGGGCCTGGTCGGCCCGACCCCCCGCTGATGCAGGTAGAAGCATCGCCGCGTCAATACCATTCCCCAGCCCTGAAGGACCTTCGCGAATGACTGACTTCACCCTTGCCGGCGGCCACGTGATCGATCCGGCGAATGAAATCGATCGAGCCGCAGACGTCGTGGTCGTGGACGGGCGGATCGGCGCCGTGACCGAACCCGGGGCGGCGCCGGTCGGCGAAGTCGTGGACGTGCGCGGCGCGATCGTGGCACCCGGCTTCATCGACCTCCACGGCCACTGGTACGAGGGCGCCCCGTGGGGCATCGATCCGCTGGTCAACCTCCGCAGCGGCGTCACCACGCCCGTCGACGCAGGCACCGCCGGCTACGAGAACTTCGCCTGGTTCCGGCGCTCCACTCTCGACACGTCGCCGGTCAAGGTGCTCGCCTTCCTGCATATCGGCTCGCTCGGCCTGCCCACGATGCTGGTCGGTGAACTCGAGGAGTTCCGCTTCGTCCGGATCGAGGACACGGTCGCCGTGGTCGAGCGCAACCGCGACGTCATCGTGGGGATCAAGGCGCGCCTCGGGCATGCGCCGGCCGGTAACAACGTGCTGCGTGCCGCGGATGCCGCGCTGGAAGCCGCCAACGAAGTCGGCCTGCCGGTCATGTTCCACGTGTCCGGGGGCGTGGACCTGCGGGCGATCGCGCCGCGGATGCGGGCCGGCGACATCATGACCCACACGTTCACCGCCGCCGATGACGGCCAGGGCCTGCTCTTCGACGAGGGCGGCCGAATCCTGCCCGAACTGCTGGCTGCCCGCGAGCGTGGCGTCGTCTTCGATATCGGCCACGGCTGCGGGTCGTTCGCCTGGCCGATCGTCCGCAAGGCGATGGCGCAGGGCTTCGCGCCGACGACGATCAGCACGGACCTGCACCGCCTGTGCATCACCGGCCCGGCCTTCGACATGCTCACGACGATGGCCAAGATGCTCCACGTCGGCTGGTCGATCGGACGCGCGGTCGAGGCAACCACGATCCTGCCGGCGCGCGCTGTCCGGCGCGAATCCGAGATCGGCTCCCTGGCGCCCGGGCGCGTCGCGAACGTGGCGGTCTTCCGCCTGGAGGACCGCGAGATCGGGCTCGTCGATGCCTTCGGGACACGGGAATCGGGCGCGCAGCGGCTGACACCCGTGCTGACCGTCAACCGCGGCACCATCGTCCGCCCCGAGGACGTGCACGTCCGCCTGCGCGACTACACGCCCGCGGACTACGGGGTGGACTGCGGGGCACCGCTCATGAGCGAAGCGGGGTGACCGCCGGGGAGCGGCGGCGGCCCCTGAGCCGAAACGTCGCCACGCTCCTCCTCCGCCATGGCGTCACCGCGCCGACCATTCCGGAGATTAGCCCGGAGCCGGCCACCAGCGGCACTGTGTCCGTCACGCCCGACCATGGCATCGCCGGCGGATGGGGCACGTGGATCGTGCGGTTCACCGTGGGCGAGGAGCCGATCCAGGAGCTGGGTGGGCTGCGGGTCCAGCTGCCGGAGGCCTGGCACGCCGGCATCCGCAACTCGGCGTTCCGGCTCCAGGCGTCCACCCCGCGCGAGCCGAACTTCGTGGCCGCCTCGGCGTCCAGGCCGGGGGTCGTCGTCCAGGCGTTCGTCGAACTCGAGTCGGACCTCGCGATCGACAAGGCCGGGCGCTGGAGCAACCTGTCCGATCGCGCCGGCTACTACTCCTACGTGACCCGGGTGATCATCCGCCACGGGCGGCTGGAGCCGGGCGACAGGCTCAGCGTCGTCTACGGCGAGACCGCCGGCGGCAGCCGTGGGTTCCGGGCCGGCATCAACCGCGCCGGGCCGCTGCCGATCCTCGTGGCGGTGGATCACGACGGCAGCGGCCGCCACCGGCTTCACCGCGACCGGCCGACGCTCACGCTCCATGCCGGCTCGCCGGCCGACCTGTTCGCGGTCGCGCCATCGGATGTCGTGGCCGGCGAGCCGTTCGCGCTCCGCCTTGCGCTCATCGACGAGCATGCGAACCCCGCGCCGGCACCGGCGCCGGGGGCCCGGCTCTCGCTCGAGGTGGTCGAGGGCGCAGTCGACGTGCCCTCGTCGGTCGTCGTGCCGGACGGCCGCGCGTGGGTGGAGGCCGAGTGCGTCGCCACCTCGCCGGGCGTCCTGCGAATCCGGGTGACCGAACCGCGCCTGCGGCTCGATGTCGTGTCGAACCCGGCCCGCGTCCACTCGACCCCGCCGCCGACCCGCACCTACTGGGGCGACCTCCACTCGCACACCGAGATCAGCAACGACGGCGTGGGCAGCGGCGCCGACGCATACGACTACGCCCGTCATGTGGCCGCGCTGGACTTCTACTCGCGCACCGACCACAACGCCTTCTTCGAAGCCGGCGGCACCGCCGACTTCGACGCCTACACCAGGCTGGCCGACGAGCGGAACGACCCCGGCCGCTTCGCGACGATCCATGGCGCCGAGGTGTCGTTCGGCGCGCCGTACGGCCATCACAACGTGTTCTTCCGTGCCGAGTCGATGATGGTCGCCGACGAGTACAGCGCGACCCTGCCCGAACTGTGGAAGTCGCTCGCCGGCGCCGAGGCGCTCACGATCCCCCACCACACCATGAAGATGCCGTCGCCCATCGACTGGACCGACGGCGACGACCCGCGCCTGCGGCGCAACTTCGAGATCTTCTCCGCCCACGGGCTGTCCGAGGCGTTCGACCCGTACCACCCGCTCGCCGTCGACCAGAGCCTGTTCACGAACGCCAGCCTGAGCCAGCGCGCGGGCATGTCCGCGCAGCGAGCCTGGGAGGAGGGCCGCCGCCTCTCGACGATCGCTTCGAACGATGACCATCGCGCCCAGCCCGGCCTGCCCCATCAGGGTGTCGTGGCGGTCCGGGCGACGGGCCTCACCCGCGCCGAGGTCTTCGATGCGCTGCATGCACGCCGCACCTACGCCACGACCGGCGCGCGGATCGTCCTGGACTTCTCCGCCGGTGGGGTCGAGATGGGCGGCATGGGCCGCGCGGCGGGCGGACGGCCGGTGCCGATCCGGGTCGGCGCGGTCGGCACCGACCTCATTGACCTGGTGGAGGTCCTGCGCCACATCGACGGCCAGCCCGGCTTCGCGGTGATCGCCGAGCTGGCGCCGCTCGAGCGACAACTCGATTGGGCGTTCGACGACGATCGCGAAGCCGTGGCGGGAGCCGCGATCTACTACGTGCGTCTCCGGCAGCGGGGGCGCGTGCGCGGCCTGATCGCGATGGCCTGGTCGTCGCCGGTCTGGATCGACGCCGAGGCGTAGCGCGCCCGGCGCAGGTGATGGTCAGCCGGCCCCGCTGGGCCGGTCGTCCGCGAACGGCCGCTCGTCGAGGAAGCGGCGAACCACGTTCCCCAGGAGTCGCGACGCCGCGTTCCGTCCGCCGTCCACACCCAGGCTGCCGCCGAAGGTGATGGAACTCACTGAGAAGACGGCTCCGCCACCCGGTGTCTCGTAGAAGGCCATGTCCGATCGGACGCGCTCCTCCACCGATCCGCCCTGCTGGGAGTTGGCGCTTCGCACTTCTTCGACGACGTGCTGGTAGGCGTCGTCGAACCCGGTCGCCTGGGCGACCACGAGTGCGTGGCGGGGCGTCCCGAGCGCGAAGTCCACCCGGTCCACCTCGTTGCCCGCCGCAGCGCCCATGACGGTGCCGACCGCGCCGATGGGTTCGTCCGGGCCGATGCCGTCGAACATCCACGCCACGCGAGGATCCATGGAGGCCGTCGTGCGATGGAAGGGCCGCCCGATGCCGTCACCCTGCGCCGTGAATCCCGTCCCTACGAGCCGCTGCGGGGCGCGGCCGCGCTCCCGCCAGAGGCCACCGTGCTCGCCGGTCGTGCTGTGACGGTACTCGCCGGGCAGAGCGGTCCAGGATCGCGTGCCGCCCCATCGCCGGACTTCGATCACGTGCGGCCTGGTGGGGTGGTGCGACGTCACCCAGTAGAACCCGTTCCCGCCGAGGTACAGGAAGCGGCCGCCGCCGCGCTGATACGCCTCGACCGCATCGAGCGCCGCGCCCGTCCAGTACTCCGGGTGGGAGCCGGTCATCACCGCGCGGTACCGGCGCAGGAGGTCCACTCCCTCCGCGTGGATGTCATCGTCCATGACCACGTCGAAGTCGATGCCCTGCGCGGCGAGCCAGCCGGCGATCTGGAGATCCTGCTTGAAGCCGTGGGCATAGCCGAGCCCGTCCGCCGATTGGAGGTCGTTGGTCAGCGGGTGGAAGTTCAGGACCGGCCGCCGGCGGGACGAGTAGCAGACGCCGCTGCCGTCGCTGTGCAGGTCGTACAGGCTGAGCAGCGAGTGGTCGATCGCGTACCGCTGCCAGGACTGCTGCGGATAAGGGAACGGCAGACCCATCCAGCGCGAACGGACCTCGTCGTATTCGCGCGTGATGGTGCCGTAGGCGGTATAGGTATTGGCCGACGCGATGAACAGGAGGCGGCTCGCTGCGGCGCCTGAGCGTGGCCGGACGATGAACGGCGCGTAGCCGGTGGCGACGTTGCCGATCTCGCGATTTCCAGGCCTCGCCGCAGTCAGCTTGACGGCATAGAGACCGCTCGGCAGGTCGGCGGGGAGGTGCTCCACCAGGTCCGGCGTCCAGCCGGCGTCCTCGAGGTCGTCGTCGTGGAAGTGGATGGCACCGTACGGGGACGCATCCAGCGTCCAATCGAGGCTCTGACCACGCCACGTGTGGTCCGTGACGGCGCGCGTGGGCAATTGGTGGAGCCGGCCATGGAGCGCATTCGGGCCCGCGTCCACGATCCGGTCGGTCCCGATCTCCCGGCTGAAGTCCCAGGCCGCGACGAGTGGTGCGCCGGCTGCCGTCGGGTCGCCGTCAGCGGCGAGGAGATCCAGCTGGGCACCGGTCAGCGACGCGGCGAAGATGCGCGGCCGGTCCAGGCGGCCGTTGAAGTGCTCGGACGTGGCGCCGGCCTCCGGGTCGTCCGAGTGCGCCGTCAGCCGGGCCGCCATCGTCAACGGCGGGCTCCCCGTGCGGCGCGTGACGGCCTCGGGCGTTTCGATCCGGCTGCGGACGGTGGCAGAGGTCGGGTCGACCGGCCACGCGGGCACTGGCCGTTGGACCAGCTCCACGACGCCCGTGGCGGAGTCGTACGTGGCCGCAGCGAAGTACCACGTCCCGTCCAGCAGCGGAACCCCGGAGGCGACGGCCTGCTGGGCCGGGCCTGCGCCGAGGCACAGAGTGAGACCGCGGTCTGGCTCGACCTGGAGCGCCCAACCACGGCCGGCGCCGTCGGTGTGCGCGAGGATCGTCTGGAGACCCCGGCCCGTGGCCGTCGGCTGGATCCAGGCCGTCACCGTGAACGCCCCGAGGGCAAGCGCCGGGCTGTCCGGGACCGTCGCGTACGAGCCCGGCCGCAACGGCTGGACACGACCGGCGTGCTCGGTTGCCGGCAGGTTCGGCAGCGGCCGCTCATCGAAGCCCTTGCCGTCGCGGGACGTCTCGCCGGCCCGCAGGTGGACCACCTCGGCGCGGAACCGAGGGTGGGACGTGCTGACCATGACCTGCAGCGACTCTCCGGCCCGCGCGCCCCATCGGTCGAGGTAGGCGACGATCAGATCGTCGGGCGGGGTCGGGTCCCTCATGGCCACGCCGTCAGAGCCCGCATAGGGAGGCTCGGGCGATGATGGGGTGGGAGGCGCTCGGTCAACCGGCAGCGAGCGCGTGGCGCAACTGCTCGATCACGATCTCCACCTCGTCGTCCCGCAGGTGCTGGACGTTGATTGCGATCGCGCCCTGGTCCACGAACTCCTCCCCTGCCCAGACGCGGGGGTCGCGCTCGCGCAGGCGTGCGATGACCCGGGCCGCCGCCGTCGGGCCCCCGGGCACGGCGATCTCGACGATCGCGACATCGTGATCCTCGAAAACCGCGGCGGCCGCACCGCCGACGCCGTTCACGGCCCCCCGGATCTGCTCACCGAGGGATGCCCACCGCGCCCGCCTGGCTCCATGGTCGGCCGCCAGATAGCGGCGCAGCGCAACGACGAGGCCCACGATCTCCTCGCGGCCGACCTTGGCGATGCGCCCGATCGGCTGCTGGGGCGGGTCGGGCAGCGCGTCCCGCGAGTCTCCCCCCTGCGGACCCGGCCACGACGCCGGCCGGACGTACATGTCCTGCTGCTGCGCGCTGGCCGAGAGGATCAGGTCGCGGCGCCCGGCGAGGAACCCCGATGCCGCGGGTCCGCCGACGGCCTTGCCGCCGCTGTGCGCGACGAGGTCCGCGCCCTCTGCGATGAAGTGGCGCAGGTTCGAGACGGGCGGCACCATCTCCGCGGCGTCCACGATGACCGGCAGGCCGCGGGCACGTGCGATGTCGGCAACCTCGGCGAGCGGCAGGACGCCGGCGGTCACGGCACCCGGGTAGAAGACGGCGACGGTGCGCTCGCTCAGCACCGCTTCGAGCTGCCAGCGCCGGGTCCCCGGATTGGCGGGCCCGAGATACCCGAACTCCACGAACGTCGCGCCGGCCGCCCGGATCGCGTGGTCGTAGGGGTTGCGATGGGCGCGGTGGACCGCGATCTCGTTGGGGATTCCGGCCGTGTCCGGCAACCGGTCCATCACGCCCGGATCGAGACGGGCAAGGCAGGCAGCCGACGCGAGGAACAGGCACGCTGCCGCACCGGACGCCACGCAGCCGGCCTCGGCGCCGGTCGCCTCGGCGATCGCTTCGCTGGCCCAGGCCTGAAGTTCGACCATCGGGATGAAGGAGGTCGCGGCCGCGGCCATGGCCTCGCGGACCTCGGGGGCGAGCGTCGTGCCGCCAAGGCGGCTGACGGACCCGGCGACGTTGATCACCGGCCGCAGGCCGAGGGCCGCGAGGAGCGGGTCGGTCGTGGGGCGTGCGTCGATCGTGGTCATGGAGCGCAACAGTACCCGCGCCGTGCGATCACATCGGCTGCGCGCCGTCATCGGTGGGCAGATCGGCGGGACACCTGTCGATCCCGGGTCCGTTCCGGGCCGCGGCTGCGATCCCATCGGTGGGTGCCCCAACACCGGCCGCCCTCGGAGCCGCCCGCATTCCCTTCGCGCCGGCGATGTCCCACGCAGGCCGATGTCACCGCATGGCGCCGGGTCATCCGCCGGCCGCGGCCGCCCGATCGTCGCGCCAGGCCGCCTCGAAGGCCTCCACATTCCGGGCCTGGGCGGGGTCCCAGGCGATGGCCAGCCCGACACCCAGGTCCGGCCTGCGGTGGATGAGGTCCATCGCCCGCGGCGCCGACTCGGGCGGCACCACCCAGGTGATGAGCGCGGCCACGTCCAGCTCGCCGCGCAGCAGCATCTCGTGGACAAGCGGCACCTGACGCCGGATCGGGCTGTCAGCGCCGACGGCGGTCTGCACCGAAGCCGTTCCCGGCCGCCAGAGCGGCACGACCGTCGCCCCGCTGTGCTGGAGGGGCCAGAAGAGGTCGAACCCGTTGAGGCGCTGCTGCGATCCGACCAGCGCAACCCGGCCCTTCGGCCGGACGATGGAAAGCGCCGTCTCCAGGCCCGCCTGCGTGCCCGAGACCTCCAGCACAACCTCCGGCAGCCCGTCCAGGAGCCCGCGGACGCGCTCGGCGACGCCATCGCCGGGTTCCAGAACCAGCGCTCCGGAACGCTCGGCCAGTGCCCGACGTGCGCCGACCGGATCCACCGCCACCACCCGCCGCGCAGAGCGCGCGAGCAGCTGGACGCCCATGAGGCCCAGTGGCCCGAGG
>VGPE01000039.1 GCA_016875645.1 Chloroflexota bacterium | reverse complement strand
CGCCTGTTGCACGCCTTCCCCGGAGACGTCCCGGGTGATGGACGGGTTGTCCGCCTTGCGGCTGATCTTGTCGATCTCGTCGATGTAGATGATCCCGCGCTGCGCACGCTGGACGTCGAAGTCCGCGGCCTGGATCAGGCGCAGCAGGATGTTCTCGACGTCCTCACCGACGTAGCCGGCTTCCGTCAGCGAGGTTGCATCCGCGATGCAGAACGGCACGTCCAGCACCCGCGCCAGCGTCTGGGCCAGCAGCGTCTTGCCGGACCCCGTGGGGCCGACAAGCAGGACGTTCGATTTCTGGAGTTCCACCTCGTCGATCGCGTGGCCGGCGTTGATCCGCTTGTAGTGGTTGTAGACCGCGACCGAGAGGACCTTCTTGGCGCGCTCCTGTCCGATCACATACGAGTCGAGCGCTGCCTTGATCTGGGGCGGGTTCGGGAGCTTGGCGGCCTGCGGCTTCACGCGCGGCGCCTCGAGCATCTCCTCTTCGATGATCTCCTGGCAGAGGTTGATGCACTCGTCGCAGATGTAGACGCCCTGCCCGGCGATGAGCTTGCGGACCTGCTCCTGGCTCTTGCCGCAGAAGCTGCACCGGTACGGGACCTTGGGTCCCTTGGAGGCTGTGGTCGTCACGCGCGTGTCCTGTTGCGATCCGTGCCGGTCGTGCCGGTCCTGCCGGCCGTCACGAGACGGCCGGGGCACATGCTACCGATCCTTGCCGGAGCGAGCGGGGGAAGCCGCAAGCGCAGAAGCCGTGCCTTCAGCGACAGCGGCCGAACCTTCTCCGCCGGCGAGCCCCAGATCGTGCGCCTGCGCGATGAGTGAATCGCCGGGAACCGAGTAAACGGCATCGATGATGCCATAGTCCTTCGCCTGCTCGGGAGACATGAAATAGTCCCGATCGGTGTCGCGGATCACCTTTTCGAGCGGCTGGTCGGTGTGCTTGGCGAGAATCTCGTGGTTCACGCGGACCAGGTGCTCCCACTCGCGCATCTGGATCATTGCGTCAGGGGCATTGCCGCGGAATCCGCCAGAGCCCTGGTGGATCATGATCCGGCTGTTCGGCAGTGCATAGCGCTTGCCCTTGGCGCCCGCCGCCAGCAGGACCGCGGCCATCGACGCCGCCATGCCGATGCAGATCGTCGAGACGGGCGCGCGGACGTATTGCATCGTGTCGTAGATCGCGAGACCGCTGGTCACGACGCCGCCGGGCGAGTTGATGTACAGGCTGATGTCGCGCTCAGGATCCTCTGACTCGAGGAAGAGCAGCTGGGCGATGATGAGGTTCGCGACGTGGTCCTCAATCGCGTCGCCGAGGAAGATGATCCGCTCGCGCAACAGGCGAGAGTAGATGTCGTAGGCACGTTCGCCCCGGCTGGACGACTCGATGACCATCGGTACGAGCATGGCGCTGACTCCTCGATCTCCCGCCGCGGGATGACGGCTCGACGGACGGAACACGGTCAGGACGAGGCCCGGGCCTCGGTGGCCAGGCCCAGCCCATCGGCCGTCTCGGTCGCAGGTTCGCCGGCGACCTCGGAGGCGAGGCTGGCTGGATCGGTGACTTCGACCTCGCCCGCCGACGCGGCCGTTTCGGGACCGACGACGCTGCGCTGCTCGGCGGCTTCGGCATGCGGCATCGGCGGGTGCTCGGGATGGGCCACGAGCCAATCGTCAATCAGCTTCTCGACCGTCCGGCTGCGGCGCAGCGTGCTGCGGATGAAGTTGCGACCCCGGTCGGACTCGAAATACCTGACCAGGCGCGGGTTCTCGCCGTACTGCCGCCGGCCGCGCGCGACCTCGGCCTCGACCTCCTCGTCGCTGATCTGGACGCCCTCGGCCTCCGCGACCCTGGACGTCACCAGCAGGACCTTCACGCGCTCCTCCGCCCGCGGCCGGAACTCCGCGTGGAGGTCCGCCTCGGACTGCTTGGTGACCTTGAGGTAGGCCTCTTCGGTCATGCCCTGCCGCGCGAGTGTGCTGCGGAACTCGTCGTGCATCACCTCGGTTTCCTGTTCCACCAGGATCTCGGGCAGGCCGCGGGTGTCGCGCTGCCCGGGCTCGAGGTCGAGGTGCGCCGGGAGTTCGAAGTCCGCATTGGCGACCGCGTAGTCGATGATCCGATCCGCGAACCCGTGACGCGCCTTGTCGACCGCGTTGCGGCGCAGCCGCGTCCCGATCTCGGCGCGCAGTGCCACGAGATCCTCGTAGTCGCCGAACTGGCGGGCGAGGTCGTCGTCGAGCGGGGGCAGGACCTTGCGGCGCAGCTCGCGCAACTCCACCTGGAAGTGGGCCGGCTTGCCGGCCAGCGACGCTTCGCCGTAGTCATCCGGGAAGGTGATGTCGAAGTCCCTGCGGTCCCCCACCCGCAGGCCCAGCAGGTTGGCCTCGAAGCCCGGGATCAGGCGGTCCTCGCCGATGATCAGCGGCATCCGCTCGGCGGAGCCGCCATCGAACGGCTGGCCGTCGCGCGTTCCCGTGAAGCCGATCACCGCGTAGTCGCCGTTCTCGGCGCCGCGGTCCTCGACCGGCTCGAGGATCGCCTGCTGATCGCGCAGCTCCTCGACGACCTTGTCGATCCGTGCGTCGTCGATGGTCTCGATCTCGGGCCGGAAGTTGAAGTTCCGGTAGTCGCCGAGCTTGACCTCGGGACGGACGGGGACGGTGGCGGTGAAGACCACCGGCTGGCCCTCTTCCGCGCTCGTGACGTCAACCTCGGGCCGGGTCAGTGGCAGAAGCCGCAGTTCAACGATGGCATCGCGGTACGCGCGTTCCACGAGGTGCTCGAGCGCCTCGTCGGTCACCGCGGACGGGCCGAGCTGGCGCTCAAGGACGACGCGCGGCGCCTTGCCGGGTCGGAAGCCCGGGACGCGGGTCCGACGCGAGAGCGCACGCACGGCCTCGTTGATGGCGGCGCCGAACCGCTCGGGAGGCAGCTCGATCACGATCCTGAGGGCGCTCCCGGGCGCCGGGGTAACGGTCAGCTTCATCGCCCCGAAGTATAGGGGCGGTCCCCGGTCAGACCGGCGGGCTCGACTAGACTCGCCGACGGGCGAGTGGCGGAATGGCAGACGCGCCGGCCTTAGGAGCCGGTGCCGCGTGAGCGGCGTGTCGGTTCGACCCCGACCTCGCCCACCACCACCGACGGTGGGTGCGCGGATCCCGCCGCGGCCGGCCCGGCTCGGCCCGTCCGCTGGCGGATCTTCGCGAGCGCCGCCGCATACGCCTCCGGGTCCGGGTTGGCGACCTGCCTGGCGAGCTGCTTGCCGACCTGCGTCGCCGCTGGTTTGAGCGCGAGCATCAGGATGGCCATCGCCGCGCCCTTCGCATCGGACGCGTTGCCGAGCCTTGCGCGCTCGCGCAGCCAAGTGGCGAACTCGCGCTCCACGGTCGCGCGTACCCGGTCACCATCATCGCCAAGCTGACGCAGGACCTTGTCCACTTCTTTGGGCAGCATCGCCTCGGGCAAGTCCGCCTTGGGGCCCAGCACCGCGCGACGCGCGCGGCGCAACAGGCGCTGTGGCCCTCCGAGCAGGAAGAACGCCGCACCGCCGGCGGCCCCGACCGTCTTGACGGGATTGCGCCTGACCTTGGCCGGGATGTCCGCCGCGGCCCGTGCCGACGCTTCGAGTCGCTCGACCTCGTCGACCAGCTCGCCGCGGCGGGCTAGGACCTGGGCCCGAGCGGCGTCTGTTCGCGCACCCACTTCATGGTCTCCTTCGTGGTTTCGATCGTCGCCGAGGGATAGAACTTCGCCTTGAGTGCCGCGCCGTCGATGCCGCGGCGGGAGATGAGCACGCCCATCAGGATGGGCCACACCAACAGGGCGATTGCCACGCCGAGCGCGGCGCCCACCTGCGGCCCGAAGGTGATCGCGGTGAACGCCCCGAGCAGCGCACCGACGACGGCCCCGGCGACGAGACCGCCGATGGCGCCGCCGATGCCGCCGCGCAAGCCGAGGATGAACGCGCCGATGCCGAACAGCGCGGCCAGCGCCGCCGTGCCGACGACCAGCGGACGCGTTTCAGGCGCGAGCGCGGGGAAGGCCGCCTCGCCGATCCGATCCCAGAGCTGGTTCGTGAGGTTGAGCCCGAACAGCACACCGAAGGCGATTCCCACCACGATCGCGAGGAGCAGCGCGCCCGCGATCGCGCGGCCCGAGAGCCCGAGATAGCCGAGCGCCAACGCCAGCACGGTCGCGATCGAGAGCTCCGTCCCGTGCAGGATCCCCCAGCCCATGGAGCCGAACAGCCACTCGCCGAAGAAGAGGGTGAGGCCGACCGGGACGAGCACGCCGACGAACAGCAGCATGCCGATCGCGACCCCGACGATGACGGAGACGCGCTTGACCTCAGCGAAGATCTCGGAGAACTCCGCCCTGGCAAGGTCGACATGGGCGCGCGCGAGGTTGAGCGCCGCCGACCTGGTGTTGCCGACCTGGTCTCGCAACCCGGGCGGGGGGGCCGAAGGCGGCGGGGGCGGCAGCCCACCACTGCTCGATGTTTCCGTCGGCAGCCGGCCACCACCTCCGGTGCCTCGCTTGGCGCCCATGTCCGGCGGGGATTCGATGGGGGGCAGTGACGTCCGCGGCATGCGGTCAGCGTCACGGGAACGCGGCTGAGCGGGGGCACGGCGGACCGGCCGGGGAGACGGCGGCGACTTCGGAGGCGTCTCAGCGGGGCTTGCCGGGCGCGGCAGATCCACCGTTGGCCAGGCGTTGGCGGGCGTTGTCACGCGGGGCTCCCCGATGCCGTGCGCAGGCCGGACAAGGGCGCCCAGGCCTTCCGCGTCGGCGGCCGCTGGCACCTGCGCCACATCGGTTTCGATCACCTTCGGCGGGAGGGACGCGGGCAAATCGATCGCGGCGGTTTCCGCCTCCGCAAGGCCGGCAGCTTCGCGCTCGGCTTCGGCCGCACGCTCGGGCTCGATCATCGGCTCGGCCGTCGACGGCGGCTCGGGTTCGGGCTCGGGTTCGGGTTCGGGTTCGGGCTCGGGTTCGGTCCGGGCAGCCGGCTCCGCCGGGGCCGGCTCATTTGCGACGCGCTCATCGTCTGACGGCGGCCCCTGCTGGTCGACGTCTTCCCCGCTCGGCTCCCTGGAAACCGGGCGAGGCGGCCGCATCGGGATGCCGCGCCGCTCATCCGCGCCGAGTCCAGGTTCACCCTCGGGGAACGATCCCCAGGGGTTTGCGTCCTCGTCGTCCGCGCGACCGCGGCTCCATGGATCACCACCCCGCCCGCGAACGCCAAAGACGAGCGGGCCGCGCAGGAGATCCTCGTCGCCTCCCTCCTCGGGCACGGACATGCCGGACTCGCGGTCGTCCAGGGGATCACCTCCGGCAGGGCTTCGCGATGCGAGCGAGGGACGTGACCGATCATACCAGCGGCTTCCCGTCGCCCCGCCCGGCATCAACGGCTCCACGGCCTTGGGCGCGCCGTGCGCGAATCCGCTCTCAGGTACGCTCCGAGGGTGTCGAGCGATCACTCCCGCAGGCTCCTGACCGCCGAACTGCTGTCGGTCGGGTCCGAGATCACCGCCGGCGAGACGCGCGACACGAATGCCGGTGACCTCGCCCGCGACCTGACGCGACTGGGCGTCCGCGTCGGCCGCCTGACGGCTGTCCCCGACCGGCTCGATGTGGCCCGGGACGCCTTCTCAGACGCGCTGCAACGGTCTGACCTGGTGATCTCCACCGGTGGCCTCGGGCCCACGCCCGACGATCTCACGCGCGAGGCCATCGCCGCCGCGCTGGGGGAGACGCCGATGGTCGACCAAGAGCTTGAGGCCTGGCTGCGCGAGCTCTGGCGCCGGCGCGGGATGGCGATGCCGGACATGAACCTCACACAGGCGTGGCTGATCCCTTCGGCACGCGCGATTGGGAACCCGAACGGGACCGCGCCCGGCTGGTGGGTGAACGCTGCTGATGCGCGGGTCGTCGTGGCCCTGCCCGGCCCACCCCGCGAAATGCGCCCGATGTGGCGCGAGGACGTGCTCCCGCGCCTGCAGGCGCGCGGCCTGGGCGAGGAGCAGGAGATTCGGACCTACCGGCTCACGGGCATCGGCGAATCTGCGGTGGCCGACCTGCTGGGCGAGGCGCTGCTTCGTCAGCAGAACCCCGAAGTTGCCACATACGCGCGAGCCGAGGCCGTGGATGTGCGGATCTCGGCGTTCGCCGAGGGTGACCGGTCCGCGGCCGAGCTAGCGGAGGAGGCGGAGCGGGTGGTGCTCGCTCACGTCGGGAAGCACGTCTGGGCGCGGGACGACGAGTCGTGGGCGAGCGCCATTGCCCGCCGATTGAGCGAGCGCGGTTGGACGCTCGCCACGGCGGAGATCGGCACCGGGGGGACGCTCCTCGCCCTGCTGGGCTTCCAGCCCTGGCTGGCGCGGTCCGTGGTGGCGCCTGCGCACACGGCGGGCGATCTCGAAGCCATGGCCGGCCACGTGCGTTCGGCGGCCGGGGCCGATGTCGGGCTCGCGGTGACGCTCCGGCCCGAAGGTTCGGACACGACCGTGCTCATCGCGATCGACACCGACACCGGCACGAAGACGGAGCGCCGGCTGGCGTTCCTCGGCGGTGAGCAGGGCCGGCTGCGGGCCGCGCTGCTGGCCGCGGCCGTGCTGTGGGAGGCACTGGGCGAGGGATAGCCGGCGCCGGCCGTCGGGACGGCGCCGCGGCGGCCGCGGCCACTCGTCCGCGAGGGGCGGGGTCGTGAGCCGGATAGGTGGGCCGGTGGCGGGCGGCGAGGCGGCCGAACGCGTCGGCTTCGCCGCCGCTACCGGCCGCTGCCCGTTCTCCGGCTACGTGATCGAGAGCACCGGCTGCTGATCGGCTGCGGCCGCGCGCACGCTCATCCGTGCCGCGATCGTCCGGGCGAGGTTCGTGAGGGCGACGGCCGCGGGCCCGGGCTCGCGCTGCGCGACCACGGGCACACCCACGTCGCCACCCTGGCGGACGGTCACGTCGAGCGGGATGGAACCCAGGTACTCGATGCCGTTCTCCTGGGCGAACCGCTCGCCGCCGCCCCGGCCGAAGATCTCGGTGACCTCGCCGCAATGGCTGCAGACGAAGCTGCCCATGTTCTCCACGACGCCGATGATCGGGACACTCATGCGACGGAGCATGGCGAGTGCCTTGCGGACGTCCAGGAGGGCAACTTCCTGGGGCGTGGTGACGAGGAGGGTGCCGCTGATCGGGATGGCCTGCGCGAGGGTGAGCTGCGCGTCGCTGGTGCCGGGCGGCTGATCCACGATCAGGTAGTCCAGGTCGCCCCACTCGACATCGCGCAGGAACTGCTGGATGGCGCCGCCGACGAGCGGACCGCGCCATACGACCGGCTGGCCCTCGGGCACGAAGAACTGGATCGAGATGACCCTGACACCGTAGCGCTCGAGGGGCGTGATCTTGTTGTTCGCGCTGGCCACGGGCTGGCCGTGAACGCCCAGCATGAGCGGGATGTTGGGGCCGGTGATGTCGGCGTCGAGGAGGCCGACGCTGGCGCCGGCTTGGGCGAGGGCGACCGCGAGGTTCGCGGAGACCGTTGACTTGCCGACGCCGCCCTTGCCGCTGGCGACGGCAATGATGTTCTTGACTCCTGGCACGAGCTGCTGCGGTTGGGCCGGGGCGCTGCGGCGGACCATTGCGCCCCAGGTCAGGTCGACCTGCTCGGCGCCGAGGTTTGTGAGCGCCGCGTTGACGTTGCGCTCGATCTCGTCCTTGAGCGGGCAGGCGGGCGTCGTGAGCTCGATCGTCAGGGAGACGGCGCGGGCGGCCTCGTCGATGCGGACGTCCTTGACCATGTTGAGGGTGACGATGTCGCGTCCGAGCTCCGGCTCCTGGACGTGGCGGAGAGCGTCGAAGATCGCGGCGTCGGTGAGCGTGGGCATTCGGGGGGCCGTGCCTCGTTCTGTCATGGTCTGCGCCGAAATCCTAGCGGAGGTCGGCGCCGGGCGGCGCGGGGCGTCCCAGCGACGCTCCCCGCCAGGTTTGTCCGGAATTCCGACCCGGGCGGCGTTATGTGCCGATTCTGTCCGCCCTACCAGTGGAGGCGGCAGGACGGCCCGAATCCGGTCGCATCCGGCACCTTTGGGTGGTGCGCCTTCGCGTAGTGCCGCCCCCATCGGTATTCCGGACGAAGTGGATCCCCGCGAACGGCGATGCCGGGTTCCGAAGCCAGGCGCGAAGCGCGAGGGCTCGGCCCGGGAAGCTGCGGTCGAGGATGGCCGCGTACCGGTGGACGCGATCGCGCGCGGAGGTCGTGTCCGGGAGCACCAACAACCTGCCGACGACCAGCGGGCGCCTGCCGGTCCGCTCGAACGCGATCTGACCCGCGAGCCGCGTCTTCTCGTCGAGCTTGCGAAGTGTCGCCTCGATCGAGGTGAGCTCGCTCTTCACCTCCACCACCAGGACCGCGTCACCGCGCACGGCGACCACGTCGAGCCAGCCCCGTTCGCCGAAGTGCGAGTACGTCACCTCGAACCAGCAGGTCCAGCCACGCGCCGACAGGTACTCGCCGATCGCCCGCACCAGGTCGGCATGGACCTCGTCGAGCAGGCAGTCCGTTTCACCGCCCCGTCCCCGGATGTTCAGGTCGACCGACGCGTCACACGTTCTGAAGAGGCGACGGATCGCCCCAAGCGTGAGCGTGTCGAACCGCCCGAGCTCGGCGGCCGACTCCGTCGATTGGCTCAGCCCCGCGCGTTCGGCAAGGTCGAGCTGGCGCCATCTTCGCCGTCGCCGGTACTCCCGGAGGAGACGCCCGGCCTGCTGATCGTGCACGACCCGATGATCGTTGCGGTCGCTTATCGCCCCGTTATCTCGCGCATCGTCAGCTTCGGCTCGAGGTCCGTCTCCCTGGCCCTGGCCGCCAGTTCGTAGCGGTTGTCGCGGTAACGGTGGCCGCCCATGAGCATGACTCGCATCGATTCGAGCCCGTAGACGACGAGGAACAGCGGCCCGAGGCGGCGCCACTGGCGGACGTGCTCCAGTTCGTGGCGAATGGTGCCCGCCGGCATCGCCTCGCGTGCCACGACGATCCGGCCAAGGGTCTGCGCGTACGGTCGCAGCGGCACGTTGTCGAGGTAGAGCCCGAGGCGCGCATCCTCGTACAGGAGCGCCTCGGTGCCGTCCGCGAGCTGGACGCGCCGCGACGGAGCCGTCACGCCGCACAGGCGAACGACCGCCTGACCGAGGAGGTCGCCCGGCATTGAGCGCCACGCCACTGCAGCGAGCCCGCGGAGGGGCGTCAGCGCGAGCCATGCGTTGATGACAGCGGCGAGGACCCGCGTGATCATGCGGGAGTCGCTTCGCCCCGGATCCGACGCAGCAACTCGGCGTGCAGCCGCCCGTTGGACGCCAGCGCCTCCCCGCCGTCCACCCGACGTCGTCCATCAAGGTCCGTCAGCCGCCCACCGGCCTCCTCGACGATCAGAAGTGGGGCCGCCAGGTCCCACGCGTGCGGACCCACCTCGACCATCGCCTCGGCGGCACCCTCGGCGACCAGCATGTAGCCCCAGAAGTCACCGAAGCCGCGCTCGCGCCACGCTTCGCGAAGCAATCCACGGAAGCCGGGCGCCCGGCCGGATCCCTCGATCCCGGCCGCGCAGCCGTACAGGACCTGGGCATCCTCGATCCGGTCGACTGCCGACGCCCCGATCGCGCGCGCTTCCGAGGAGCCCCGGGCGACCCACGCGCCGCCACCACGAGTCGCGAACCAGCGCTCGCCCAGGGCCGGCGCGGACACGACCCCGACCACGATCGCGCCCTCGTGCTCAACCGCGAGCAGCGTTGCAAAGAGCGGGATGCCGCGCACGAAGTTGTGGGTCCCGTCGATCGGGTCCACGTACCAGCGGGTGGCGCCGGCGCCCGCAGCTTCGCCGTACTCCTCGCCGACGAGACCGTGGTCCGGGTAGGCCGCGCGGATCCGCTCGCGGATGGTTCGTTCGATCGACTGGTCGACCTGCGTGACGAGCGTCCGGTCGGGCTTGGCGGCGACGACGAGGTCGCGGCGGAAGCCGGCCAGCGCCTCCGCGTCGGCCGCAGCGGCAAGCGACAGCGCGAGCGTGAGCCACTCGGCGAGCTGAGCGTCGGACGCAGGCGAACGCAAGGCCATGGCCGAAACGGTAGCGGTACGGCGGTCCGCCGGTACTGCCTACACTGCCGCGGTGCCAGCCGACCCGGAGCCGCCAGGCGACGAACTCGTCCCACTGCGGCAGAACCGCGACTTTCGAGTCGTCTTCGTGGGCCAGGGCATCTCTGCCCTTGGCGACGCGGTCAACTTCGCGGCGCTGCCGCTGCTCGTCCTTGCGCTCACCGGCTCCGGCGTGCTCATGGGCATCGTCGGGGTCCTTTCGCAGCTGCCGGATCTCATCTTCGGTCTGCCCGTCGGCGCACTTGCGGATCGCTGGGATCGACGGCGGCTCATGCTCTTCGCCGACGCGGCCCGCGGCGCGCTGGTCGCCCTGATTCCGATCTCGGCCATGCTCGGCATGGACACGATGGCGGTGGTGCTGCTCGTGACGTTCCCGGTCAACGTGTGCCGGGTCCTGTTCATGGCCGGCTGGACGGCCGCGGTGCCGAATCTCGTCGGCCGCGCGCACATCGGTCGTGCCGTCTCGCTGTTCGAGGCCGTGCTGAGCCTCAGCTATATCGTCGGCCCGGCGCTGGCCGGCGTCCTGGTCGGCATCATCGGCCCTGCCGAGACGCTCGCGGTCCAGGCCGTCGCGTTCGGAGCGTCCGCGGTGAGCCTGACGCTCGTGCGACGTCCGCTTCGCGCGACGGGGGCCAGACCGCAGCGGCATCTCCTGGTCGAGATCGGCGAGGGCATCAGCTTCATCCGCCACCACGCCACTCTGCGGGTGATGGTCGCGTGGTGGACGGCGTTCTCGATCGCCACCGGCGGACTCGTCGCCGCATTGGCCTACTACATCCGGGTCGACCGGACGCTTGAGGCAACGTGGCTCGGCATCGTGCTGTCGGCGTTCGGGGCAGGCAACCTCATCGGCGCGCTCGTCGGCGGCCGGCTCACGGCGGGCCGCCTCGCGCCGCAGCTGCTCGGGGGCGCGCTGCTCCAGGGCTCGGTGATCCTGCTGATTTCGGCGCCCCTGTCGCCACTCATCATGCCGGTCTGCTCGTTCATCGGCGGCGTCGGTGGCGGCATGCTGTTCGTCGCCTACCTCACCTACCGATCGGCCGCGACCCCGGACCGCCTCCTGGGGCGCGTCGGTGGCACGGCGCGGACGATCTCGATCGGACTGGTCCCCATCGGCACGTTCGCCGCGGGCGCCCTCCTCGACCAGATCGGGGGAGCCGGCACGCTGCGCGTCGTCGGGGCGGCCGTGATCGGCCTGGCACTTCTCTTTTCGCTATCGGCGCGCCTCCGCGCCGCGCGCGTGGAGCACCACGCGGAGGTCGCTACGCCAGGGGCAGCCTGACCGCCTGCCCGGTCGCGGCCGACTGCTGCACGGCGGTCACCATCTCCACCGCGCGCAGCCCATCCTCGCCAGTGACCTCCGGCGAGCGGCCCTGGGCGATCGCGTCGGTGAAGTCCTGGACCTGGCGGGCAAACCCCTGGCGCATGTAGGCGCTGGGATAGCCCCAGCCGGCATCGGGGTCGACCCAGTCGTCGGACTGGTAGACGGTCTGCCAGCTGGCCGGTGCGGTCAGCGCCTTCGCGGCGCCCGAGACCGTCGGCGTGGTCGGAACACCCCAGGTGGCCTCGGACCGGCCGCCCTCGGGACCGGTGCTGATCCTCAGGTGGCCATACGCATGCAGGTCAAGGATCGCCTTCGAGCCGATGAGCAGGTAGCGCGCCCGTGTCCCGAGCACGGCGTGTGGCAGTTCGTAGGTCATCCAGATGTGCGCGAAGACGCCGTTGTCGAAGACGAACTGCGCCATCGTGGTCTCGTCCAGCGGAGTCTCGGGGTCAAAGCCCTTCGACACACCGAACGCCAGCGTCGGTTCGCCGCCCGCGTACCAGCGCACCACGTCACACCCGTGCGAGCCCCAGTCGAGGAACGGACCGCCCTCGCGGGGGTCCAGCGCCCACGAGCCCTCGCCCAGCGACCGGGCGAGGCCGCCGTCGATCCCGCGCCAGACCTGGAGCATCCGGATCTCGCCGATCTCGCCCGCATCGATCATCTGCTTCGCGACCCGGGCCGCCTCCATCCGGCGCGTCACCTGGCCCACGGTGAGCACCACGCCGGCCGACCGGGCGGCATCGATCATCCTGCGGCACTCGGCCTTGTTGAGGGCCATCGGCTTCTCAAGGAAGATGTGCTTGCCGGCGGCGGCCGCGGCGAGCGTCTCCGGCAGGTGCGCGCTGTGCGGCGTCGCGAGGACGACGGCGTCGATGTCCGGGCGGGCCAGCATTTCCTCGAACGAGCCGGTGTGCTCCACGCCGTACTTCGCGGCGAGCGCCGGCGCCCGCGAGCCGACGGCCACCCCGACGAAGCGCGTGTTGCGGGTGTCGTCCTTGAGCGCGTTGGCGTACACGCCGGCCATGAGGCCGGACCCGACGATGCCGAACCCGACGCTCACCAGTCCCCTCCTGTCGTTCGCGAGACCGTCACGATACCGGCCGCCGCGGCTCAATGGAGGCTGAATGCGTCGGTGTAGCGGACCCGACCGGCGACGGGAGGGGACGCAGACCCGGGCGAGCGCAGATCGAGCGCGAGCCACGCCTCGTCCGGCCAGGTGTCCACCTGGGGCTCGATGCCGATGGACCGCGCCCGGACGAACCCCAGGCCCCTGTAGAACCCAGGGTGGCCGAGCAGGACGACGACCGGCTCGGAGCGCCGGCGGGCCGCGGCGATCGCGGCCCGCATCAGTGCCGTGCCGACGCCGCGGCCCTGGAACTCGGGCAGGACGCCGATGGGACCGAGGGCGAGGATGGCGATCTCGCGACCGGCCTCGCCACCTGGTGGGACCAGGGCGGCGCGACTGACCACGACGTGGCCGACCACCCGGCCGTCCAACTCCGCCACGAGTGAGAGGCCCGGCAGCCACGCGTCCCCTGCGCGCAGCCGTTCGACGATTGCCGCCTCCTCCGGGCCGCCGAATGCGCGGTCGTGGACGCGGGCGATGGCATCGATGTCCGGGGCGACCTCCGGTCGGATGCGCGGCTGCTCGACCGTCACGTGATGCTCCAGGCTCGGTGCGCTCTTCGCGAATCCTGCCCACGTGGCGGCGACTACGATCGCCCGGTTCGACAACCGCACGCTGAGGTGGCGCCCACGTGGATGAACGATTCCTGGTCACCGGCGCGCTCGGGTGCATCGGCGCCTGGACTGTCCGACACCTGGTCCGCGAGGGCGTGCCGGTCGTCGCGCTGGACCAGGCCACGGACGCCCGGCGGCTGCGCCTGATCGCCACGGCCGAGGAGGTCGCCGCGGTCCGATTCGTCCAGGGCGACATCACCAGCCTGGATTCGGTGGAGGCCGTCCTCGACGAGCACCGGATCACGCACGTCGCCCACCTCGCCGCGCTGCAGGTCCCCTTCTGCCGCGCGAACCCGCCGCTGGGCGCGCTGGTCAACGTCGTCGGCACCGTGAACGTGTTCGAGGCGGTGCGGCGGCGATCGGACCGGATCTGGGGCCTCGCGTACATGAGTTCGATCGGCATGTTCGACGCGGGCGACGGAGACCCGATCGACGGCACGCTCCGGGTCGACGCGGCGGCCCACCCGCGCACGCTGTATGGCGTCACCAAGCTGGCGAACGAGGGCACGGCGCGCGTGTACTGGCTGGAGAACGGCGTCGCGAGCGTCGGGCTGCGGCCGCTGACGGTCTACGGTCCCGCCCGCGACCAGGGGCTGACGAGCGGACCGACCCGGGCGATCGGCGCCGCGCTGCTGGGGCGTAGCTTCGAGATCGGCTTCGGCGGCGCCACGCTCTTCCAGTTCGCACCGGACGTGGCGGCCGCCGTCGTCGCCGCCGCCCGGTCGGCGTCCGGTGGCGCGGAGGTCTACAACCTCGGCGGCACGCCCGCGTCCATTGATGACTTCATCGCGACGGTGGAGTCCGAGGTCCCCGAGGCGCGCGGCCGCATCACGCACACCGGACCGGGGCTTCCGTTCCCGGACCGCATCGACGACGCCGGCAGCGAGGCCCTGGGCGAGCGTACGTGGACGCCGCTCCGTGACGGCGTCCGCCGGACCGCGGCGCTGTTCCGCGAGCGGCTGGCGCGGGGCGAGCTTCGCCCCGTCGACGTCGGCCTGGAGTGATCGCGAGGCCCCGCTGGCCCCGGGCGGCTTTCCATTGCCGGAGGTTTCCCGACAGGAACTGAATCTGTCGCCGCGGACGAGATCTGTGCCTGACAGGCACGGATCTTGCCTTGTCCCGCCCGCGCACCGGTAGTGCGGGACGATTCCTGGCCTCGGAAGTGGCCCGGCATCCCCGGGTCTCCACTGGCGTTGCCTGGGGGCAACGAATGCGATCAGCGTGACGGAATCAATTCCTGGCAGGAAACCAGTGTCGCCGCACGGCCGGACGGTGACCGGGCCCGAGGGCTACTGCGTCGTGACGACGGCCCGAAGTGCCTCGGGCGGCGGGCGGTGGTGCTCGAGCGGGCGCACATGCCGCTCCACGACCTCGCGGCTGCCGTCCACGCGCAGCGCGGTGAACAGGAAACCGATCTTGCGCGCCTGCTCGACGAGGATCTCGTCGCGCGTATCGAGGTCCCAGAGCTGGCGCTTGTACGGCCCGAGCGCCTTCTTCCGCGTGGTGTAGAGGAACTGCTCCTCGGTCTGATCCGCCTTTCGCTCGTCCGCCGCGTTGACGCCGCACCAGCCCTCGATCTCGCGCAGGAGCGCGGCGGGGAAGGCGGGGTGGTCGTAGAGCGCGTTCTGAAACCCGGTCGCGAGGTGGATCTCGGCCGCTTCGTTGGCCGGGAAGTGGTGGAACAGCTCGTCGGGCAAGGTGCTGGCGCCGTGTTGGACGCAGCCCGCGAGACCGTGCCGGCGGGCGACGACGCCAAGGTTGCGGAGGACATCGAAGTCGAGCTGAACCTCGGCGACGCCACCGCCCGGCAGCGGGATGCCGCCGTGGCTGGTGCCGGTCTGGACGCTCACCTTGGAGAGCCCGACGAGATCGCTCCCGTAGCCGTCGAGCACCCGGCGATAGCCATCGAGGTAGGCGTGCAGTTCCTCAACCGTGGAGTTCTTCTTGCCGACCTCGCCGATCTCGCCCCCGACACTGGTGGTCTCGCCGGGCCGTTCAAGAGTGCGGATGAGCGCCGTGAGTTCCGCCGCGCGCCGGTAGTTCTCGTGCTGCTGCTCGTCGAGTGTGGCCTTCGTGAGATCCACCAGGGTGGAGCTGTCGATGTCGATGTTGCGGTAGCCGGCTTCGAGCGCCAGCTCGCAGGCGCGACGGATCTCGTCGGTTATCGCGTCGGGGTCGGCCGCGTACTTCTTGGCGTTGAACTGGTAGTGGTCGCCCTGCAGGAAGACCGGTCCATTCCAGCCTGCCGCCATGGCCCCCGCCAGGACCGTGGACGCATACTCCGTCGGGCGCTGATACGTGTATGTCTGCTCGCTGCGCGCGAGTTCGCAGATCACCGCCGCGACGTCCTGGCCCGCGGCGGCCGTATACAGGATCCGGGCCATGTCGAAGGTCTGGGCGCGGATGTTCACCGCGGGCACCGTGAACCCGCTCACCTCGCCGCGGCCGCGCGCCATGTAGAGCTCGTGGATGCTCGCCGAACGTGCGCCCAGCTCCTGGCTCGCCTCCCAGATCACCCAGCGCGCAGCCTCGACGGCGAGCGCATCCTCGGAGAAGGCCACGGTCCAGGCGAGGTCGCGCGTGGCGCGGTCGCGGAACGCGGCCTCGTCCGTGATGACGAGCCGCTCGCCCTCGACCCGGGCGATCCCCTCGAGAAGGCGGAGCAGCTCCGCGACGGAAGCGGCAGCGGTGGGCATCGGTGGATCTCCTGGCTCGCGTCGGCGATGCTCAGTCTAGGAGCGTGTGTCGGTATCGGCCAGCGGGGCCACCCGGGCGGGTGGGAGAATCTGGTATGCGCACCAAGACGTTC
>VGPE01000038.1 GCA_016875645.1 Chloroflexota bacterium | reverse complement strand
GTCCTGACGTTCGATCGGGGCGTCGGGTTCCGCCGGCATGGCGTGGCCGACGGCACCGCAGCGTGGCCTGGCTCAGCCGCGACGCAGCGTCGGGCGCCAGCGGCCCCCCAGGCCGATGACCCCGATCGCCGACCATGCCGCGCCGTAGCCCGGCCACGCCGGGCCGGCCGGCGCCAACAGGAAGACGGGCGCCGCGACGACTAGTCCCGCGATGGGCCAGTCGCCGGCCCGCAGCAGCGCGAGGCCGACCATGATGGTCCCGATGCCCGCCGCGGTTGACGCGAGCGCAGTGGTCGGCCCGTAGTCCAGCCCAGCGGCGAGCAGCAGCAATGCGGCGAGCCAGCCGAGTTGACCCAGGGTCGCCATGACGAGCGCGAGCCGCCCGAACCGATCGGCGCCGTCACCCAGGCGCAGTGCGCAGCCGACAATGGCCACCAGCAGAAACGCGGTGCCGGCCAGCGCGAACGGCACCATGTCCAGCAGATACCCGGGCCAGTCCGGGGGCACGGGTTGTCCGGCGAGCACGAGCGCCGCTCCCAGCCATGCGCCACCGCCGGCCAGGGCTGCGACAGCGGGTGCGGTCGACGGCTCGGGCGGGTGGAGCCACGCGTCCAGGGCGCCACGAGCGAGGTCCCCGCGACCCCGCCAGCCGAGCGGGCGGGCGTCGAGCAGATCCATGACCTCGTCCTCGTACCGCTCCCGCCAGCGTCGCGGGTACAGGCGCAGCAGAGCCGCACCGCGCGGCCCCCTCACTGGCAGCCTTCGGTGACCAGTGGCGGGATGACCCCCTGCTGGCCGAGGGCAATCGGCAGCGGCCCAAGGGTGATGTGCGTCCGGTCGATCGTCAGCACGCCGTCCCCATCCACGCTGATCGCGTAGCGGTCCATGCTCCGGTCAGCGGGCCCGTATTGCACGCCCCGGGGCTTGATCCCGAGGCGATCGTAGCGCGATTGGTGGCACGGGCAATGGAACCAGCGGTCCTCGAGGCAGGGATTCGGCCGGCATCCCAGGTGCGGGCAGACCTGGGAGAGCGCGCGCATGTTGAGTGCCGTGCCGTCACCTGTCGGGTCGGATCCGGGCAGGAAGGCCGCGATCGCGGGGTCGATCAGCACGACGAACGCGCGGGCGTCGGCGACGTAGACCGGGAATCCCTCCCGGACCGGCAATCCTGCGTTCAGCGCGGCGAGATCGTCCAGCGTCCCGACACGCACGGACGCCAGCGACGAGGCGCCAGCAGCCCAGAGAACACTGAGCGTGCCCGCGCCCACTTCGGCCAGCCAGAGGCTCAGCCCGAGACCCAGGGATCTGCGCAGCAGCGCCCGGCGCGAGAGTCCGCCGGTGGCCTGCGCCCGGCGGGCGGCGAGGACGGCCGCATTGTCGCGCATCGCCACACCCCTGCCTCACGATATCGCACCACGCTATACCGTACACCGCTATATGTCGGTGCGCCCGACCTGTCAAGGGCGCGCGCGGCGCCACGCGAAAACCGGGCCCGCCCCCCTATCCTGTGCGTCCGGGCCAGCGCAGCAGGAGTGGGGCATGCCCGTCGATGCGGACCTCGTCGGCCATGAAGGCGTCGCGGCGATTCACGTGACGCGCGAGACGACGGCGGACGCCTACGGCAACCGCGGCGTCGACGTCTTCGCAACCCCCGCCCTCGTGTCGCTGTTCGAGCGGGCGGCCATCGAGGCGCTGGCGGGACGCATGGATCCGGGCCAGGCGAGCGTCGGCAGCATCGTGCGAGTGACCCACCGCGCGCCCACTCCGCTGGGCGACACTGTGCGCGCCACCGCGCGCGTCCGCTCGGTCGACGGGGCCCAGGTCTGGTTCGACCTCGAGGCGCACGACGGGACCGAGCTCGTCGGCGACGGCGAGCACCTGCGAATCGTGATCGACGAAGAGCGTTTCCGGCGACGGGTCGCACGCAAGCTGGCCGCCGCGGTCGATGGAGAGCCACGATGACCGACCTGCCGCTCCTGCCGACAACCGTCGTGGGGAGCCACGGACTGCCCGGCTGGATCCACTACGCGCTGGAGGGCGTGGAGGCGGACCGTTTCGGGCCGACCGACCTGCGTGAGCTCTACGACGACGCGGTCCGCCTGGCTGTGGACGACCAGATCAACGCCGGCATCGACATCATCAGCGACGGCGAGATGCGCCGCTGGAAGTTCATCCAGGGCTTCTACGCGCGGATGACGGGCATCGAGGCCCAGGGCCAGCTGCGCAAGCTTGGACCGGAGGGGTACGACAGCGTCCCGCGCTACGAGGCCAGGACGCGGATCGAGGTCCCGCACGGCCTCGGGATCGTGGAGGAGTTCAAGCACCTGCGGTCCATCACGCCGCATGCGGTGAAGGCCACCTGCCCGGGGCCCGCCACGCTCTCCATCCACATCCGCGAGCGCCCCAGCGTCTACCGCGATCGCCTCGAGCTCGCGAACGAGTTCGTGCCCGCGATCAACGCGGAGCTGCACGCCCTGGTCGAGGCAGGTGCCACGTACATCCAGCTCGACGAGCCCTCGTATTCCATCCTGGGCTCGGCCGAGGCGGCGGTGGAGCTGTTCAACCGCTGTGTCGCCGGAGTGAATGCCCGCATCGCGCTGCATGTGTGTTTCGGCAACCTGGCCAGCCGGCCTCGCTTCGACCGGACCTATGCTCCGCTCTTCCCCGCGATCATGGATGCCCGCGCCGACGAGCTGGTGTTCGAGTTCGCCAACCGCGAGTTGCGCGAGATCGACCTCGTGGCGCAGATCGCCGAGGCAAAAGACGTCGCGGTGGGGATCGTCGACGTCAAGTCGTTCCACATCGAACCACCGGAGCTGGTCGCGTCACGGCTGCGGGCGGCGCTCGCCCACGCGCCCGCCGAGCGAGTGCGGGTCGTCCCCGACTGCGGCTTCTTCACCGTCCCCCGCTGGTTGACCGTCCGCAAGCTCCAGGCGCTCGTGCAGGGCACGGCGATCGTCCGCGCAGAGCTTGGCGCAGCACCACACGCCACGAGGTGATGGACTTCGCGCTCACGTCCGAGCAGGAGCTGTTGCGCTCCACGGTCCGGACGTTCGCGGAGCGGGAGATTGCACCGCGGATCGGCGCGTACATCGAGACCGACGCGTTCCCGGAACCGATCGTCCGCGGCCTGGCCGACCTCGGGGTCTTCGGGCTCCCCTTCCGCGCGGCCGACGGTGGCTCGGATGGGGGCATGGTGGCGTTCGCCATCGCGCTCGAGGAGATCGCCTGCGTCGATGTGTCGGTGGCCGCGATCGTCTTTGCGCATTCATCGCCGGCTACGATCCTCGCGGCATACGGCTCCGACGAGCAGCGCCGGCGCTGGCTGGTCCCCCTGGCCGAGGGGAGCCTGATCGGGGCCATCGGTCTGACGGAGCCCTCCGGCGGCTCCGATGCGGCCGCGGTGCGCACAACCGCCCGGGCCGAGCCCGCTGACGACGGCGGATCGTGGGTCCTCAACGGCGGCAAGACCTTCATCACCAACACCGGCACCCCGCTGCCCGGGATCGCGGTGATCGTGGCCCGGGTGCCGAGCGGCGGACTGGCGGCCTTCGTCGTGCCCGATGGGACGCCCGGCTACCGCGTGGGACGGCCGCTCCACAAGATCGGCTGGCGGGCCGCAACGACGTGCGAGGTGTTCCTCGATGACTGCCGAGTTCCCGCCGGGCACCTGGTCGGCCGCGAGGGCGACGGGCTGCGCCAGGCGCTCACGGCAATCACCTTCGGACGCGTCTGTGTCGGCGCGATTGCGACCGGCCTCGCACGCGGGGCGTGGGAACAGGCGGTGGCCTACGGCCGGGCCCGACGCACGTTCGGTCGCCCGGTGACCGATCGCCAGTCGATCGCATTCGGCCTTGCCGAGCTGGCGACGCGCATCGACGCCGGACGCCTGCTGACGTGGCGGGCGGCAGCGCTCGCGGACCGTGGCGCGCCCTTCCGGGCGGAGGCGTCCATGGCCAAGCTGTTCGCAACGCGGACGGCCGTCGACGCGGCGGAGACCGCAATCCAGGTCCACGGTGCATACGGCGTGTCACGTGAGTATCCGGTCGCCAAGATGCTCGGCGACGCGAAGGTGCTCCAGATCATCGAAGGCACGTCCGAGATCCAGCTGTTGCTCCTGGCACGCCTGCTGGGCATCTCGGACGGCGACGAGTAGGCGCGGGGCGATCCGACGATGCCCAACATGACCGATTACGAATCCGTCCGGCGCTCGTTCCGCCTCGAGGTGCCCGCGCAGTACGACTTCGTCACCGACGTCATCGAGCGCTGGGCGGCGGACCGGGCCAAGCTCGCGATGCTCTGGGTGGGACCTGACGGCGAGGAGCGCCGGCTCACGTTCGCCTGGTTCGCGGAGCGTGCGGCTCGCTTCGCGAATGCCCTGGCCGGTGCCGGCGTGGCGCCCGGCGACACGGTGTTCGCGGTGCTCCCTCGCGTGCCCGAGTGGTGGGAAACGTTCCTCGGTTCCGTCAAGGGCGGCTACGTGTTCGCGCCGGGCACGACCCTGCTGACCGTGAAGGACCTGGTCTACCGGCTTGACGCGTCCGAAACGCGCGCCGTCATCACGGACGCGGAGAACGCGGCCAAAGTCGATGAGGCTCTTGCATCGATCGACCGCCCGATCGTGCACATCTGCACCGACCGCGAACGCCCGGCCGGCTGGCTGCAGTTCGGCGAGGAACTCGACCGGGCGTCAGCCAGGTACGGAGGACCACGTCACTCGGCGACCGATCCATCGCTGGTGTTCTTCACTTCGGGGACGACCGGGCTGCCCAAGATGGTCCTCCACACCCAGGCGAGCTACGGCATCGGACACGAGGTCACCGGGCGCTACTGGCTCGACAACACGCCGGCCGACCTGCACTGGACGATTTCGGACACCGGCTGGGCACAGGCCGCCTGGAGCTGCGTCTTCGGGCCGTGGCGGCAGGGCGCCGCGGTGTTCATCAAGGATTCGCGAGGCCGCTTCGACCCGATGGAGGCGCTCGAAATGCTGGCCCGCCACCCGATCACGACGTTCTTTGCGCCGCCAACGGCCTACCGGCTGCTGGTCCGAGAGCCGCTGTCGCGATATCGCTTCCCTGCCCTGCGCCACACAACGGGCGCCGGCGAGCCCGTGAACCCCGAGCTGGTGTCCGCCTGGCGCGAGGGCACGGGCTTCACGATCTATGAGTGCTACGGCCAGACGGAGACGGCACTCCTCACCGCCGTCTTCCCGGGCATGGAGGTCCGGCTCGGGTCGATGGGCGTGGCCGCGCCCGGCTACGAGCTGGGGATCGTCGACGAGGAGGGCCGCCTCATTCCAGACGGAACCGAGGGGGATCTCGCGGTCCGGGTCGTCCCCGACCGTCCGATCGGCATGTTCCGCGAGTACTGGAAGAACCCGGGCGCCACGGCCGGCTGCCATCGGGGCGATTGGTACATCACGTTCGACCGGGCGATCCGCGACGCGGACGGCTACCACTGGTTCGTGGGGCGCTCGGACGACGTGATCATCTCGGCCGGCTATCGGATCGGCCCGTTCGAGGTGGAGAGCGCATTGTTGGAACACCCGGCCGTGGTGGAGTCGGCGGTGATCGCCCATCCTGACGAGGCGCGCGGCAACATCGTCAAGGCGTACGTCGTCCTGGGCGCCGGCCATACGCCGTCGCCGGCGCTGACGCAGCAGCTCCAAGACCACGTGAAGCGGGTCACAGCGCCGTACAAGTACCCACGGGAAATCGCCTACGTCGCGGACCTGCCCAAGACGATCAGCGGCAAGATCCGGCGGGGCGAGCTGCGCCTGCTCGATCGAGCCGAAGGGGAGAGTTGAGATGCCGGTGGCCAGCGTCCTCGTCGCCGTCGCCGTCACGGCGTGGATCGTCGCCGCCGTGGCCGCGCTGCGCCTGATTCGGTACCGGCTGCCCGGCCGGGGCGCCGGCTGGTATGCCGTCCGCGGCTACGCGTTCTTCAGCGCCGGGAACTTCACGCCGGAGGGACGGCCCGCGCACCGCGTCTTCCTGCTGGCAGCCATGGTCTTCGCGCTGGCACTCGTCGCGCTGTTCGCCTCGTCGCTGGCGAACCTGCGATGAACGAGCAGGTCGACCTGCTCGTCCGCTCGAGGCGGCTGTTCGATGCCGCCTTGGGCATCGACGGTCCGGGCGCGGTTGCCATCCGGGCCGATCGGATCGTTGCCGCTGGGCCGGGCGTCGACGTGCCCGCCGGTCAAGTGACGGACCTCGGCGACGCAGTGCTCCTGCCCGGGCTCATCGACCTTCACGGCCACCCGGATCGCCGGCCGGCCGGGCAGGGCTCCAAGTACGGTGTCGACCCCGACACCGAGTTCCTGCCGCGCGGCGTGACCACCGTCCTGTCGCAGGGCGACGCCGGGGCCGACGACTGGGCCGATTACGTGGCCGCGACGATCCGGCCGGCCCGGACCCGGGTCCGGATGGCCCTCAACCTGGGTCGCCGCGGTGAGGCGCTGCCAGGGCCGGCCCTGGAGGCCCGCGACGTGGCCGTTGAGGCCGCGGCGATGACTGCCGCCGCCGACCCCGCGCTCATCTGGGGCATCGCCCTCAACAGTTCGCGGGCCGTGACGGGCGCCAACGACCCGCGGCGGATCCTTCGCCAGGCCATCGCCGCGTCCGAGCTGGCCGGCGGCATCCCCCTGCTCTTCGGGAGCCGTCGGGAGACGGACGTCTCGCTCGACGAGCAGCTGGCCCTGTTGCGGCCAGGCGACATCGTCACGTACTGCTACTCCAGTACGCCGGAGAACATCCTCGACGACGCGACCGGGCACGTTCGGCAGTCTGTCCGCGAGGCGCGGGCGCGGGGAATCCTGTTCGACATCGGCCACGGCATGGCGTCGTTCGACTTCCGGATCGCGGAAGCGGCCATCGCCGACGGCTTCCCGCCCGACACGATCTCGACCGACCAATACGTCCGCCACGTGGGCTCGCAACCGCAGCACGACCTGCCGCGCACGATCTCCAAGCTGATCGCGGCGGGCATGGCGGAGGGCGATGCCTTCGCGGCGGCGACGGCGCGGCCGGCAGCGGTGCTCGGCCTGGCGGACGAGATCGGGACGCTGGCGGCGGGAGCCTGCGCCGACCTGACGGCCCTGCGCTGGAACCCGGAGGCTGCGCCGCACGTGGACACAACGGGCGCAGCGCGCCCTGGCGGCTGCTGGGAACCGGTCCTGGTGGTCCGAGGAGGGGAGGTCGTCACGTCGTGAGCGCAGCGCTGCCGGAGTGGGTCACGTTCCCGCGCGCGGAGTGGACGCGGATCACGCCCGAGGAGGCCGGCCTCGACCCGCGCGGCTTCGAGGCCTTCATCGCGAGCCTCGATGTCCGCGGCGCGGACTTCGGCGGTGAAGACCACACCGGGGAGAGGTTCGGCGCCGTGCTCACGCGGGGCGGCTACCTCCTGCACTCATGGGGCGATCCGGATTACCGGTTCCAGACGGCGTCGATGGGCAAGTCCCTGATGTTCGCCCTCGTGCACCTCGCGGCCGCGGATGGCCTGCTCGAGATCGACGAGCCGATCAGGCGGCGCTGGACGGGCGATGGTCTCCTCTCCCACGAGCACAAGCACCTCGACGTTGGCCACCACCGGACCCTGACCTGGCGCCACCTGATCGGAACGCGTCTCGGTGGCGTCCACTTCGGCGGCTTCCCGATGGAGCTGGGCATCCACTGGGCGGAGCGAGTGACGTGGGCCGGCAGTGCCAGGGGCGTCGAGACGATGCCCGGCGTTCCGGGCTGGGCCAAGTGGACGGGCGACCCGTTCTTCGACTGCTACTCCCACGTCAGGCCTGGCACCGTCGCGCTCTACAGCAGTGCCGGCACCTGGCGGCTGGCGCAGGCGCTGACGGCCGTCTTCGGGCGCGACCTCAAGGACGTCGTGGACGAACGGATCTTCGGGCCGATCGGCATCCCCGCCGAGCGCTGGGAGTGGCCGACGGGCGGCTGGATCAAGGACCAGGTCAACTGGTACCCGACGATCCCCCACTCCTACACGTACCTTGATCCGCCGTACGAGATTGACGGGAACGTCGTCCGGAGCGGCCCGGGCTGGGTGGTCATCTCGGCGGCCGACCTCGCACGATTCGGCCACCTCAACGCGACCGGCGGCTGGTGGGAGAATCGGCTGGTCCTGGAGCCACGCTGGATCCGCGGCCACAGCGGCGGCAATCGCTCCGGGGTGAGTGGCGACCGTCGCCACGTGACTGCGCTGGCCGTCGTCACGACCGATGGCCTCGACCACCCGCACAGCACCTGGCCGGAGAGCTTCATTCCGGCTGATCTGTTCGTCGGTCCGGTCCGGGATCGCCAGGAGGGCCGCCGATCGTGAGGCCCGCGCCGGCGCGGGCGGCTCACGAGGGCAGTCGACAGGCGAACGCGTAGTAGAGCGGCACGTCCAGGGCGGCGTGGATGGCGATCGGCAGCAGCAGTGAGCCGGTCCGCCGGACGATGACACCGGGGATCAGGCCGCCGAGCGTCACCGCGGCCAGAACCGGCAGCATCACCAGGCCGTCCCGGAAATCGGGCCCGACGTGGGTGACGCCGAACAGGATCGCCTGGGCGACCAGCGCACCCGATGCGCCCAGCGCCCGAGTCCCCCAGCCAAGAATCGCGCCCCGGAAGACGATCTCCTCCATGGAGGCGTTCGCGAGCGCGAGTGCTGCAGCCGGGATGATGGCGGCCGGGAGGCCCAGCTCGATGCCGATCGGCCCGAAGAACGGCGGCGTGAGCAGCGGCCCCACGATGAGCCCGATCGGCACGGCAACCAGGGGGCCGACGGTGGAGATGGGGACGATCCGCCGCCGAGGCCAGCGCGCCGACAGTGACCCCCGGTCGGCGCCCAACATCACGGCGGCCAGCGCGAGGGTGCCGAGCACGATCGCGGCCTGGAGTACGCGGGCGACGGCAACGGGCGACAGCAGATCCGCGCAGTCGGCGATGCCCGGCGCAATGACCGGCTGGACGCTTTCGTAGGCCAGCCGGGCCTGGACCGGCAGCGGCGCGGCCCAGAGCCACAGGAGCGGCTGTTCGGCCGGGCGCGCGCGATGCCAGCCCGACAGGACCCCGATGGTCAGGAGCGCCAACCCGGGCCACCGCAGCGGTTCGGCGAGCGATGACGCCGCAACCAGCGCGAAGCCTGCTGCGGCGCCGATCAGGCCGCGAGGCTGAAGCCATCCGGCGACTCGCCGAGTGCGGCTGCCTCGTGATCGCATCGGATGGCGGCGGGATCCCCGTGGAGCGTGTCGCGGGCGGCGCCCTGGCCGGCGTACAGGCAGTGGTGGACAAGGACCTGGCCGCAGTGGTGCTGGCCGAGGCCGTGGGCGCCGGGGCCCTCCTGCTGCTGACCGACGTCCGCGCCGTACAGCGCGGCTGGGGCACGCCCGGCGCGACCCCGATCCGGCACCTCTCGCTCGCGGAGGCTCAGGCGGGCATCGCCGACGGGACGTTCGCCGCGGGCTCGATGGGTCCAAAGGTGGCGGCTGCGGCGGCGTTCGCGGCTCGGACTGGCGGCCTCGCTGCGATCGGGTCGCTCGACGAGGCTGCGATGGTGCTGCGCGGCGAAGCCGGGACACGGGTGGGCGACGCGACGGCGTAGCGCACGTCAGGCGACCGTTGGCGCCTCCCCCGGCACGGCACCAGTCATCGCGCTGAGCTCCTTTGCCCGCTCGGCCAGCGCCTCCAGCGCCGCGTCCACCATCCCGAAGGCCGTGTCCGGCGGGTAGCGGCCGTCGGGGGTCGGGTCGCCCGCCGGCATGCCGGTCAGCAGCTCCAGGGCCTCGGCAACCGTCTCCACCGCGTGGATCGTGAACTGCCCGGTGCGCACGGCCTCGACGGTGTCGGCGCGGAGCATGAGGGTCTGAACATTGGCCGCCGGAATGATCACCCCCTCGCTGCCGGTCAGCCCCCGGTCCGCGCAGACCTCGAAGAAGCCTTCGATCTTGGAATTCACGGCGCCCACGGCCTGTACGCGACCCAGCTGGTCCACGGAGCCGGTCACCGCAAGCGACTGCCGCAGCGGGATGCGGCCGATGGCCGAGAGCAGGCCGCAGAGCTCGGCCAGCGACGCGCTGTCGCCTTCCACCGACCCGTACGACTGCTCGAACCCGATCGTTGCGGCCAGCGCCAGCGGCCGGTTGCGCCCGAACAGTCCTCCGAGGAAGCCGCCGAGGATCAGGACGCCCTTGGAGTGCAGCGGGCCGCCCAGCTCGACCTCGCGCTCGATATCGACGACGTCGCCGCGGCCGAGGCGGACCTGGGCGGTCACGCGCGAGGGCCAGCCCAGCGTGATCTCCGGCAGAGTCACCACCGACAGCGCGTTGACCTGCCCCACGACCGTGCCGGTCACGTCGATGTGCACCACTCCGTCGCGGACCGCGCGTCGCCGCTCCTCCGCAAGCCGCCCCGCAAACCGCCGTCGTCGTTCGATCGCGCCGAGGACGTCGTCCCGGCCGACCGAGTCCGCGGATCGCGCCGCGGCGCCCGCGTGCGCTTCGCGCAGCAGGTCGATCAGCTTGCCCATGGTGGTCGCCAGCCAGTTGGCGCGCTCGGCAAGCCGAGCGGCATGATCGATGGCCGCCGCGAGGCCGTCAGCCTCGAAGGGCAGCAGCTGTTCGCGTCGGGCGATCGTCGCGAGCAGCTCGGCATACAGGCGCTCGCTCTCGAACGTCCGATCGACATGATCGATGAAGTCGGCCTGCAGCTTGAACAGCTCGGGGAAGTCCGGGTCTGCAGTCGCGAGGAGCTGAGCCTCGAACCAGGTCCCGATCAGCACGACCGTGAGGTCGAGCGGGATCGGCTCGGGCTCAAGTGTGGCCGTCTGGAGCCAGGGCAGGGCAGCCGTCAAGCCGTCGAACCGCAGTTCGCGCGTGCGCAGCGCACGCTTGAGCTCATCCCATGCGAGCGGCTGGAGCAGAACGCGCCGCGCGTCGAGCACGAGATAGCCGCCGTTTGCGCGGTGCAGCGCGCCGCCTTTGACCAGGGTGAAGTTTGTCAGGAGTGCCCCCAGCCGCGCGACCTGCTCGATGCGGCCGATGAGGTTGGGCTGCGTGGGGAGGTCCTCGTACAGGACGGGTGCGCCGGTCTCCCCGGCGTGGTCGACGAGCAGGTTGACCTCGCAGCGATGGACCGCGCCGGTCGCGCCAGCCTCGACGGCGCCTGCCGGGCGACCCTCCGCCTGCATCGCGGTTGCCACGAACTCCTCGGCGTTGTCCACGAGGTCCGCCTGCACGGCATCCAGGTGCGCGATGACCGGCGGCAGGTCGTCGAACGCGGGCCGAACCTCGTCGATCAGTTGTTCGACTGCCGCCTGGGCGAACTCGCGGTTCAGCTCGCGGACCTGGCGGCGGTGCGCGCGCTCTCGAGCCGGGATGCTGGCGAGAAGCGCCTTGAGGTCGCCCTCCAGCGATTCCATCGCGGCTCGCAGGCGCGCCTGCTCCGCGGCGGGGAGTTGCTCGAACTGCTCAGGTTCCAGGACCTGGCCGCCGCGTGCGATCGCGAGCCCGACGCCCATCGGCGTGCGTGCGAGGGCGATGTCCATCGCGGCGGCCCGGCGCTCGATGGCCTCGAAGGCGGCGTCGCGGTCGCGCTTGAGTACCTCCTCCAGGGCGAGGCGCCGCGTTCTGTACGCATCGCTCTCGAAGGCCGCGGGCAACGAGGACGTCAATTCCCTGATCAGTTCGCGCATCCGTGACCGCAGGTCCGAGCCCCGGCCGGCCGGTACGCGCAGCGCCTTCGGCCGGCGCGGATCGCCGAAGTTGTAGACGTAGCACCAGTCGTCAGCCACGGGACGCGCTGCCGCGTCGCGGGCGAGGGCCGCCAGGACGATGGCGTGTCGACCGGAGCCTTCCTGCCCATGCGCGAACAGGTGGTAGTGGTGCGGTCGCATCGCGATCGTGAAGTCGATCGCCTCGACGGCGCGATCCTGCCCGACCACCGCGGCCAGGTCCGAAAGGTCCGCGCTGGTCGAGAATCCCAGCGTGGCCGGATCGCAGTGGCGGACAAGGCGCTCCGCGCCGAGGCCCTTCATCGTCGGCTCCCCTGGCTGTCCCGGGCGGCACTGCCGCTCCGATGTCAAGCGTCGGCCGAGAGTGTACTCAGGCGGCAGGGCCGAACGGCCCGCAGGGAGGGGGCGGCGCGGGGGTGACGGCGGTCCGATCCGACCCCGAGGGGCCCGCCGCGCGCGGACGCCCGAAGCACCCGACGGGGCTTCGCTACGATCGGGCTGTGCCGTCCCTCGACCGCTTCCTGGACGCGCCAGTCGGGGCCACGCCCGACGAGCGACACAACTTCCGGGTCGCGTACATCGAGTCGGCTCTGATCGGCATCATCAGCGCGGCTTCGACGTTCCTGCCGGTCTTCCTGGCGCGTCTCGGCGCGACGAACCTCGAGGTGAGCCTGCTGGTCGCGCTGCCCAGCCTGACCGGCGTGATCCTGGCGATCCCGTTCGGCGGCCTCATCCAGACCCGCCGGAACATCATCCCGTGGTACAGCCGCGGCCGGCTCGGCGGCCAGATGGGATACGTGGCGATCGCGATCGCCTCGTTCGTGCTGCCGCAGGACCTTGTCGTGCCCGGCATCCTCGCGATCTGGGCGGTGGTCACGCTGTTTTCCACCGTGACGAGCATCTCATTCGCGGTGGTGATGGACGCCACTGCGGGCGCCCGTGGCCGCTACGAGCTGATGAGCCGGCGCTGGTCCATCCTGGGGCTCATGACCGGCTTGTCGCTGGCGGTGGTCGGCCAGGTCCTGGGAGCCCTGGAATTCCCGGGCAGCTACCAGCTCGTGTTCGCAGGCCTCGGCCTGCTCGGCCTGATCGCCTTCCGGTATGCGTCGGCGATCCGCGTGCCCGACCACCCGCCCACGATCGTCGGCGGCGGCGCGCGCAATATGCTCCGCCTGGGCGAGACGGTGGCGCGGGTCCGCTCGCAGCCCGCCTTCCTCGCCTTCACAGCTCGCCACTTCCTCTACGCGATCGGGGCGGCGATCTCCGTCCCGCTGCTGCCGCTGTTCTACGTCCGGGTGCTCGCGGCGTCGGACGCGTGGATCGGCCTGATCGGAACTGCCCAGGCGTTGATGCTGCTGGTGGGCTATGCGCTCTGGCGGCACCAGAGCCGCGTGCGTGGGTCGCGGTTCGTCCTGATCGCGGCCACGATCGGGGCGTCAGCGGTGCCCGCGGTGATGTCGCTGACGCGCTCGGTGGAACTCACGGCGGCAATCGTGGGCATCGGGGCAGTGTTCGCCGCCGGCGTGAGCCTCGCGATGTTCGACCAGATGATGGCGACCGTGCCCAAGGGCTTCGGCGTGACGTTCACGAGCGTTGACACGACGCTCGTCTATCTCGCCGGCGTGATCGCGCCGCTGCTCGCCGCGTTCCTGGCCGACCACGTGGGCATCCCGGCAGCGCTCGTCGCCGCGTCAGTCGTGAGCCTGGCCGGTGCCCTCCTCTTCGCAGCGGACGGGCGCCGGCGCCGACGCACACCGGCCGCACCTTCGGAATGACGGCGCGACCGGGCGCGCCGCCGAGGCTGCGCCTGCTCGGAGTGGGCGCGATGAAATCCGCGCGGTTCGCGCCGGCGGGACTCCTGCTCGAGTTCGACGAGCTGCACGTCGCGTTCGACGGCGGCCCGGGCGCCGAGCCCGACGGCCCGCTGGACGCCTGGCTGGTAACCGACGAACGCGCCGAGCTGGGGGCCGCGATCCGGCGTCTCGCGCGGGCGCGCGGCCTGGTGGCGGCGATGGCCGGCTTCGCCCGTGGCGGCCTCGTGGTGGAAGCACGCCCGATGGAGCACACGGTCCGGCCGACGGTCGGCTACCGGATCGTCGCGGCCGGCACGGTCACCGCCTGGGCACCGGAGTTCAGCGCGTTCCCCGCGTGGGCGGCCGGCGCCGATCTGCTGTTCGCCGAAGTGGCGGGCTGGGGCCGGCCCATCCGATTCCGCGGGGGCACCGGCGGGCACATGGCGCTGCTCGACGTGGCGGACGCGGCGCGTCGCGCGGACGTCCGGCGGCTCGTGTTCGCGCACATCGGGCGGCCGACGATCCGTGCCCTGGACCAGGGCCTCGTGCCGCCGTTCGGCGAGATCGGCGTGGAGGGCGCCTGGTACGAACCCGGCCGGGCGCTGCCTAGCGGTTGACCAGGCCGCTCGTGTCGACGACCTCGAAGTCAGTGCCCTTGATGGTGTGGAGGGCGTGCAGGACGTCATCATCCCAGCGCCGGTCGGGTGCGCCGGTGATGTAGAGCGGCGAGCCGTTGTCGGCGAGGATCATCCCGTACGTCTTGAGCGCCTGGAGGATCACCCGCGCCTGGGTCCCGAAGCTGGAGAGGTTCACCGACGCCTTGAGGCGGAGACGCAGGCCCATCGGCGGCTTCGTTGAGCAGGAACCGCTGCCTGCCTGGTGGCGAGCGGGGTAGATGTAGCCGCCGCAGGTGGACGGCGCCGTGAAGCGGATGGCGTGGCGGATCGCGCCGGCGGTCACCTCGTCGAACTTCACGAGGCCCGGGTAGATGGGCAGTCCCGCCGCGTCGGCACTGGTCCAGGTCTCGGGCCGGAGGGCGTTTGAGCGCAGGTCCCAGGTCGCGCCCGATCCTGCCGTCCAGCCGCCACTCCCCTGCTGCGCATCGAACAGCTCGTAGAGCCGACAGGCGTCGATATCGATCATCAGGATGTGGCGGTCGGACCCGCCCTCGATCAGGGGCGGCGACGGGATCGGGTAGCCGAGATGGTCGGACTCGGCGGCGTAGTAGAAGTCCACGGTCGAGCGCGGCGTGGACGCCCCGACGATGTTGAATGGGATGCCGTAGTCACCCTGGTTGCTGAAGTCCGGGTGGAGGCCGGCCGTCGCGCCGATCGCAGCGATCATGGCCGCCGAGTCCGTGCTGACCGGGAGCCCGTCGACCGGTTGGTTTCACACGTTGCCGGTCGGCAGCACCGGACAGGGACCGATCGTCGGACCGCCAGTGCCGGCCGTGGCCGTCGGACTGGGCGTCGGTTTCGGGGTCGGACTGGGCGTCGGTTTCAGGGTCGGACTGGGCGTCGGTTTCGGGGTCGCGCGCGGCTTCCGACGGGCGAGGACGTCCCCGGTGGCTTCGGGACCCGATGACGCCGTCGTGCCGGGCCCGCCGTCGGCCGGTCCCGAGTTTGCCAGGCCCCCGACCAGCAGCGCCGCGACCGCGACGACGACCGTCGCGATGGCCGGACCTCGAGCGCGCCCGTTCCACATGCCGGAGAGTCTGGCGCCGGCCAGCTCAACGCGCGCGGAACGATGGTCCCCCGGCGGCCGCGCCGATCGAACCATGCACCCGTTCCCGCCGCCCGCGACGGACGAGCAGGACCCCACTCCCGGGGGCACAATGCGGGCCTGATGCGACGGGTGCTGATCCTGGGTGGCGGATTCGGCGGGATCGCCGCGGCTGTCGGGCTTCGCGACCGCCTCGAGCCGGCCGACGAGGTCGTCCTCGTTGAGCGCCGGCCGACATTCGTGATGGGCCTGCGCAAGAACTGGGGCCTGCTGGATCCGGGCGCCATCGCCGCGGGCGAGCGCCCGTACTCGCTCCTGGCCGAGCGCGGCATCACGGTCGTGCAGGGCGGGATCGACGCCATCCACCCCGCGGATCGCGCCGCCGACGTGGACGGCCGGCGGCTCACCGGCGATGCCCTGATCGTGGCGCTGGGCGCCGAACAGGACGTGGACCGGATTCCGGGCTTTCGCGAGCACGTCATCAACGTCTACGACCGAAACCAGTCGGACCGCGGCCGGGCTGCCATCGCGGCGTTCCGCGGGGGACGGTTGCTCATCGGCATCTTCGGTACGCCCTATCCGTGCCCGCCGGCGCCCTTCGAGCTGGCGCTCCTCCTGCGCGACCGGCTGGCCGAGCGCGGCGTGGACGCCACCCTGCAGGTCTTCAGCCCGCTGCCGATGAGCCTGCCGATCCTGGGCCAGGCCGGCTGCAGCACCTTCGAGCTGGGACTGGAGCTGTCCGGCGTCGAGTTCCTGCGCGAGCGTCAGGCGACGGCGGTCGAACCGGGCGCCGTCGTGGTCGGCGAATCCCGTCTGTCGTATGACCTGCTGCTCGGCGTGCCGCCCCACCGGGTGCCGCGGGTCGTGGCCGCGTCGGGGCTGACCGACGGTGGAGCGTGGGTCAAGGTGGACTCGCGGACGCTGCGAACCTCGTTCCCGGGGGTCTACGCGATCGGCGACGTCACGGCCGTGCCGCTCTCGAACGGCCAGATGCTGCCCAAGGCCGGCGCGTTCGCCCAGGCGGAAGGCGAGGCCGTCGCGTCACGAATCGCAGACGAGTTTGCCGGCCGCGAGCCGAGCGCCACGTTCGCCGGCGAGGGCACGTGCTTCATGGAGACCGGTGGCGGGACCGCCGCGATGGTCACCGGCCGGTTCTACGCGGATCCGCCGACCGTCCGCCTCGCGGATCCCGCACCCGAGCACCTCGCCGCCAAGCACGCCTTCGAAGGCGACCGCCTCAGGGCCTGGTTCGGCCGCTAGGAGCGTGTGTCGGTATCGGCCAGCGGGGCCACCCGGGCGGGTGGGAGAATCTGGTATGCGCACCAAGACGTTCCGCCCGTA
>VGPE01000037.1 GCA_016875645.1 Chloroflexota bacterium | reverse complement strand
CGGTCCCGAAGTCGCTCTCGAAGATCGTGATCTTCCGACCCGCCGTGCCGTCCGCACGGGCCACGTCGATCACGCCCCCCGAGGTGAACCCCGAGATGATCCGCTTCTGCTTCGCACCCGACACGATCACGTCCGGGGCGCCGCCGTAGTTGAACGACGCCTGCATGATGTCGAGCAGCTTGCTCTCGATCAGGGCCGTGGTGGCCGAGTCCACGTTGGTCGTGATGAAGTACTCGAGCCCGCCCATCGCACGCTTGCCCGCGCCGGTGTCCTCCTTGCGGACGCCGTAGAGGATCGCCTGCTCGAGCTGGATCGCCTGCTCCTTGATCCGCTGCGCGGCCTGGTAGTCGTGCTCGTTGGTGCCCTCCAGGCCGTACTTGTCGATGACCTGCTCCGTGCCCGAGGTGTGCACCTTGGTCGGGCCGAAGATCTGGGTCATGTTGTAGTGGCCCACGCGGTCGATCGCGCGCGCCGCCGGCGGGTCGGAGCCCTCGGCCAGGTACTGACCGACGATGAGCACGTCCGCGCCGGACGGCAGGGTCGTCGCCGCCACGCCGTCGATGCCACGCGTGGTCTCGAGGGTGTCGGCGGTGTTCCCGTAGGCCGTGACGTAGATGTACTCCCCGTTCACGACGAGCAGGTCGCCGGTCTGGAAGTTGATCTGGGCGCCCGACGCGACGGTGAGCACCGTGCCGCCCGTGGTGGCCGTGGCCGCCAGGGTCGAGCGCGGGGTCAGGATCGCGTCGTCGTGCCACTCGATCTTCTTCTGGGTGGCGCCCCCGGTCGGGAGGACGAGCCGCCCGTCCATCGTGGAGCCGCCCTGGAAGGGCACGTCGAACGGGTTGAGCTGGTGGATCATGGGCTCGAAGTCGAGCTTCACGCCCTCGGTGAGCTTGTAGGTGGTCATGGTGCCAGTGGGCATCGGTCACTCCTGGGTCGTCGTGGTCGTCTGCGCGTTGCGCCGACGGGTGGATTCGATCGCACGGCGGTTCTCGCCGTACTCCTTCACACCGACCAGCTGGCCGTCACCCTTGACGAGGGGGACGCCCCGATGGTCCTTGACGATGCCCTGTTCCCACGGACTCGACACCCTCCGCAGCGGGTTGACCCGCCGTGGTCGGGTGGGGAAGCACGAAGGCGTGAACTGCAACGAGGAGAACTTGCACACCCGGCACCCCTCCACGAGCTCCGGGTGCTCGAGCCCGTGCCGCTCGGCGGCGCAGTCAGCGCACTCGAAGTCCTCGTTGTGGGGGCAGGAGGCCCGTTCTACGAATCCCTGGTCGGATCCCACAGCACGCGGGAGTCGCCGGCTTCGGCCGCCTTCATGATCGTGGCCACGCCAGCACCCAGGTATCGCTCCTCGGTCCAGCCCTTCGCCTTGCCTTCCTCCATCGCCCGGGTTGCCTCGTCGAGCGGGTTCGGTGTCGCCACCTTGCCCTCGTCGGCGGACGATCCGGCGTGGAGTGCGGTGCGCTCCCCGGTCGATCCCTGTTCCTCGGCGCTGAACTCCGTCTGCTGCTGCTGGGGGGCGGCAGGGTCCGGTGGCGGCGTGGCGCCCTTCATGGGGACACCCAGCTTGGAGGCTTCGGCCACGATCACCTCGGGGTCGAGCTCGCCCTTGAAGTTGTCCTTGAAGAACAGCCCCATCGGGGTCGCAAGATCCACGCCGGCGTCGCGGAACGCAATCTCCTTGCGGAGGTCCGCATTCTCGTCGGCCAGCGCACCGGCTCGCTTCGCTGCCTTGCGCAGGTCTGCGAGGTCTCCGGTCTGCTCGCCTTCGGGCGGGGTCGTCGGGTCGTCGGGCATCGCCTCTCCTGTCGGTACACACGTACGCGGAGGAACGCACGCGGAGCGCCGCGGCCTTGGACACGCTCTCGGCGGCGCGGCGTCACCGGAGCGGAAGGAACGGCCCTCGGCGGCCCACTGAGCTCACGCCGATTGCTCTCGTTCCACGTGGGACCCTACACGGCCCGCTGCGGATTGTCGAGGATCAGACCCCACCCAGGAGCCGGGAGAGCCACCAGGCGAACAGGAGGGCGTACACGGTGCGCCTCATGCCCTTGCTCCACGACAGGCTCTGCACACGGGGGTAGCGCACCTCACACGCCTTGCAGCGGTACACCCGGCGTTCGCCGGGGCGCACGTCGAGGTCGTTGGCCAGCTCCATCCACGGACGGGGCGAGCCGCCCTTCCGGTAGACCATGAGCGGCTTCTTGCAGCGGGGGCAAACGAGGTCGCCGTGCCGATAGTACGGCAGGTCATCCTCGGGCCAGACCGGGCGGATGCGGGGCGGCTTGCGGGTGGCGGTCATCACCGCCAGATTACCTCCCGGCTGCGCCGAGACCGCGTGCTCCCTGGTCCGTCGCGACCGACGACGCACCGCCGCCGAACGCCGCCTGGCGCTCCTCGAGGCGGCGGTTCACCACCCGATTCGCATCGGGGTCGGTGCCGAACTGAGCCTCGATCGCCTCGGTCGCCGTCACGTCCTGGGTGTCGCTGACGGTCTCGCGGAAGTAGTCGCGCCGGTCGTTGATCTGCTGGAACGCCTGCAGCGCCTGACCGCCCTGGATGCCACGCGACACGATCTGGTCGGCCAGGCCCTCGCCCACCTCGAAGCCGAACGTCGCGGCGTTGCCCGACACGATCGCCTTCTGCGCCATGCGCTCGATGCCGGCCACGCTGCGCTCGGGGTCGAGCAGGTACGCGGCGAAGGCCGCGTCACCCATGACCCCGGTGAACTCGTTGAACGCAGCACGCACCTCGGGCGGCGCCTCGACCACCGCCTTGTAGGCGTTCGTGTAGATGGCCGAGAGCTCGTTGATGGAGCGGTCGTAGCCGATCTGCTGCGCGAAGAACTCGCGCGTGAAGAACTCCTCGGGCAGCCCAGCGGCGCGACCCAGCTGCTCGGCCTGGCGCTCCCACGCGATGTACTCGCCCTCGCTGATCGCGGCGCGGCCCTGCTCGCGGCGCAGCGCCATGCCGGCGAAGCGGGTCTGGTACGCCTCGCGCTCGCGCAGCTCTTGGAGCAGCTGCACCTGACCGACGCCCTGGATGATCAGGTCCCACGCCCACTGAGCCTCGCTGCCCAGGTCGTAGCGCGCCAGCACGTCCTCAATCAACGCCCTCGCGTCGAGCTGCTGCTGGGTGATCGTCATGCCACAGCCCCCATCTTCTGGCCGATGAACTCAGCGAACTCCGACGCCTGCCTCACGGCGCCGTCCGTCTGGCGGTACTCGTCCAGGCCGCGCACGTAGCGGCCCGCCTCGGTCTGGGTCATCGGCCGCACGGTGTTGGTCTGCGGGTCCGTGTAGTCGAGCATCCCCTGCCACTTCGGGTCCATGAGATCGACCTGCGCCGGCGCGAGCTCGAGCAACTGCGCGGTCTGCTGGACGAGCGGCTGGAAGATCTCCCTCGGCGTGAAGCCGTTGTTGAGCATGTTCAGCACCTGCTCGTTGCCCGAGAAGCGGATGACGGCCTGGTCCTTGAAGTAGGCCGCCATGCCCGCCTGGTCGAGCGTGCCGTAGAGCATCTTCGACGCCATCTGGTACGCAGCGTCGTCGGTGATCGGTGTGAGGTACTGCGCCGCGGTGCCCTTCACCGAGTCCATCATCCCGCCCAGCTGACCGCCCTGCTGCGCGTCGGTGCCGCCCGTGCCCCACCGCGACAGGAGCTCCTGCACGATGCGGGTCTCGTCCCAGGTCTCGCGCGTCGCATCGACAGCGAACACCCAGCCGGGCTGCCACGCGTTGAAGTCGATGCCGGTGAGCCCGATGCGCCCCGCGAGGGTCTGAATGTCGCGCACCTTCCGGTCGAGGGTCTTGGCCGCGGTGGCCGGGTCCTCGTTGAGCAGCCGTTCCCACACCCGAGCGGAGTCGGTGGTGCTCTTGTACCACTGGGTCTTGAGCAGTTCGCCCTGGAACCGCGCGGCGTCCCAGCCCTCGGCCGCGGCGCGCTGCAACAGCGGGCCCACCTCGGGGTGGTTGAGCGCCCAGGCCATCTGCGGGTACTTCTCCCGCGCCTGGTTCTTCATGTACTCCGCGATCGCTGCGAGGTCGATCTCGCCTTCTTCGGCCATCGTCGGCTCCTACGTGTAGGTGATGCCCTCGGCGCTGCCGCCTCGAGCCGCTTGGTTCTGCAGCGGCCCGATCAGCCCGGTGAACTCCGAGTACATGTTCACCAGGTCGTGGGCCGTGGTCTCTTCCGGGCTCGCCATGCGAAGCATCTGCGCGATGTTGCTCTGCATGTCGTAGTCCTGGTTGCCGCTGAGCGCGGCCACCGCGTTGTCGTTGACCTGCTCGGCCATCGCCATCGCCTCGTCGTCGCTGAGGATCTTCCCGGTGAGCAGCTGCGCGACCTGCTGGACGAGCGCCTTCACCTGGAGCGGATCCGCTCGACGGACACCACCACCACCACCGCCGCCGCCGCCGTCCTCGGCCGCAGCCTTCGCCTCGAGGTCCTGACGGTGTGCGGTAAAGCTGACGGTCATCTCGTCCAGCAGCTGGTTCCAATCCTGCCCCGTGCCAGAGTCGGTGACCACCCCCCGACCCGACTGGAACTGGATCCCGCCCCGACCGGCTGCTGTCTTGAGGAACTGGTCGAAGGCCTGGATCGTGTCCGGATCCGCGACCTGCGGGATATAGGCGTTGCCGGGGATCGAGCCATCGGTCTTGTAGCCGAAGAAGCCGGCCGCGGCCAGCCGTTCCTGCCATGCGCCGATCTCCTCCTTCGGCAGCATCATGAACATGGCGAGCGCGTCGGTGTGCGAGATCCAGGTGTCGGCGCTCTCGAACTCCCCCTCGCCGTAGAGGCCCAGGGTCTCATCCCACCCCGAGTACTTCGTCACGCGGCCCTCGATGCGCTTCGTCCGCACATCGCCCTCGGTGACGGGGAAGGGGGCGTCCTTGAACTCCTTGCCCATCTCCGGCATGAACGCCGTGATGGGCTGCTGGCCGCGACCCATGAGCTGGCCGCTCATCTCGTTCAGCTGGCCGATGTAGCGAGCCCGGTTGTACGCGAGCGCCTGAGTGACCTCGGCAGCGCTGGCACCGGATCCACCGAACGCTCCCGGGCCCGGACGCGGGCCGGTCTTCCCACTCTCCTCCCACGCCTTGATCGCGGCCTTGAGGTCAGCCAGCTCGGTGTCAACAGTCTCGGGCTCGTCGGGCTTGGCGTTGGGTCGCACGTCGACGATCTGGACTGGGCGAGTCGGGTGGACGGTCTGGACCGGCGCAGCCACCCGACTCGCCCAGCCGGGCACGCCGCTCAGATCGACGCCCTCGGCCTCGAGCTCCATGAGCCGCGCCCGGTTCGCCGCCGCGTTGTCGCGGTTGGCCATCGCGATCGCGGTTCGGCGGTCCTTCGCCGTGTACTGCCTACCGAAGAAGGTGTAGGTGGGCATGGGTCCTCCTAGCCCTGCGACCGCTCGAGCGTGAGCTCGTCGGCAGCGTCGAGTCCGATCTCTCGCTGCATGGTGCCGTACCAGAAGGCCGTGAGCGCGGGATACGCCGCCACGAAGTCCCGGCCCCACTGGGTGAACGCCACCTGCAGCCGGTTCCGCTCGCTCGTCGCCCACGCGCGCCGGTCGCCCACCAGGGCGTCGTAGTCCGACCGGAACCGCTGGTAGCTGGTCATCATGAGCTCGATCTCGTCAACGAACGGGATCGAGTCGCGCGGCAGGCTCTTGTCGTTGAGCGCCAACTGCATCTGGCGCAGCACACCCTGGCGTCGCATCTGGCCCTCGCGGGACTGATACCGGTCCGCGAACACCGGGTACTGCTCGAAGTACGCGGCCTTCCACGTCCGCCAGTCGTCGTCCAGCGCAGCGCGCTGTTGCGACGTGGGCAGCCGCAGCCGGTCGCGGTCGTAGATCTCCTTGCTCTCGAAGTACCCCTCGACGCCCTCCGCGAAGGCGTAGTCCTCGATCCACTCCTCGGGCGCCTTGCGGTGCCGGAGGCCCATCTGCATCTGCTGCTGGAACACCTGCCGCCCGGTGGGTTCCTCGGCGTCGGACTGCGGGAGCATCCACGGAACGGCCAGCGGGTACTTCCGCACGAAGTCCCCGTGGTCATCGAGGAACGCACCGACCGTCTTGGTCGCCGGCATCGCTGCGCCGCTCTCACTGGCGGTGCCGAAGATCGTGTAGGCGGTGGCGTCCGGGTTGTCCTTGAGGAACTGCGCTATGGCCTCCTCGTAGGGCAGGTTGCGGAGCAGCTTCTGGAGCTCGGGGGCGTAGTCCCCCGGGAACTCGTTCTGCGGCGGTGCGGGCATGACGAACCCGTAGAGCGCCCGGAACACCAGCATCGTGCGCGTCCAGTTCTTGACCCGCTCGATGAAGCGCCGCTTTTGGTCCTCGTAGTCGGGGTCACCCTGCACCGGGGCGTAGCCCTCAGAGGCCAGGTACTGCATGGCGCTGATCATCGCGGAGGCGTACTGCGAACTGTTCTCGTTGTTGGCGAAGGCCGCGTCGTAGATCCGACGCACCGACACGGGCACGAACTCACCGATGAAGCTCTTGCCCTGGGTCTCCTCACCGAACACGTTGGTCTGCCAGTAGCCAATCTCCGGGAAGTGGCGGCTCATCTGGTTCAGCGGGATCGTGACCAACGGCCCGACCGAAGGGGCCAGAGGGTTGCTGACGCCGGGGATCGTGTACTTCACCTCGCCGGTGAACGGCACCGCGGTCGGCATGGCCCACGACTCGCCAGTGATCAACTTGCCGAGACCACCGATCGCCTGCTGACCCGCGCCCGACAGCGGCATGACCCACACCTTGTCGCCGTAGTCGTTCTCCCGGATGACGCCGGCGTGCTGGGCGCCCATGAACAGCAGCTGCGCGCGGCGGAGCGCGGCCGGGTGCGCGATGAAGGTCTTGGCCCACCGCTTGAGCATCTGCTCCTGAGCGAAGAAGAACGGCTGCAGGTTCCGCATGTTGTCGGCGTACTGCGACTTCACCTTGTGGTTGTCGATCTGGGGGATCACGTCCTCGACCGCACCACGCGAGGCTGCGGTCGCGGCCATGCGGTCCACCTCGGTCTGGTTCTTCATCCACTTGGCCATCGTGTCGATCTCGACGCCGGTGAAGCCGTTGACGTGGCCGATCACCTCGTCCGCCAGGCGGGCGTTGACGCCGGGGACGGTCATCCCGCTGATGGCCTGGCTGACGGTCTCGCGCACGATCGGGTCGGACCAGATCTCCACGATCTCGTCGTAGTTGCCGTGCATCATCGCCCGGCCGAGGTCGGGCACCGACTCCATCACGCCCTGCATGATCGAGCGGTAGGTGCGGATCACGTCAGCCTGGCGGCCCGGGGTCCTCGTCATCACCGAGAGCGCAGCCTTGTAGGTCTCCGGGTCCTCGAAGTGCTGACGGAGCGCGTTGCGTGCCGCGGGGAACCGCTGCGAGAAGTGGTGGATGTACAGCGGCTCGCGCACCAGCGCCGCGATCCAGCGGTTGAAGTAGTCGAACACCGTCTGCACGCCCCGCTCCCAAAGGTTCGGGTCGTAGTCGATCAGCTGGGGGGCCATGAGCCCGCCCGGCATGTGGTCCCGTGCCACGGGGCTGTGCGCCACGTCCTCGATCTTGAAGTACCCCTTGCGTCGGGCGCGCCCGCCCAACGCGTGCACGAACCGCCCATCACGCGGCGAGATCGTGAGCTCGTCGCTGGCCGACACGATCGTCTGGGCCCAGTCGTCGTAGGCCTCATCGAGAAAGTCGCGCGGCCGGGCCTTCATGATGGAGTAGATCCGCTCGGCGTCGGCCTTGTCGTTCATGTCGAACCCGAACGCGAGCATGTCGTGCTCGGCGCGCACCAGCGCGTCGTGCGCCTCGATCTGCCCCTCGCCGGTACTGGCCGCTTCCTGGGCCCGAACGGCGGCGCGCTCGTACTCGCGGTGCGCCTTGGCGAGCTCGTCCATCTGGTCGGGGTTGCTCATCGTGTCGAGCCACCGCGCCGTGTCCGGATCGTTGATGTCGAAACCGGCTTCGGCCAGCGTGCGCTCGTCGGCAGCCACTCGGTAGGCGCGATCGCGGGCGGACTCGCTCATCGCGTCGAGCGAACCCTGCAGATCCTGACCCTCCAACCGCGCCGCCGCATCGCGCGGGCCGCTGCGGAGTGCTTGCATGTAGGCATCGACCTCGGTGGGCGAGAAGCCATCGGCCTCAAGCTGGGCCCGCACGTCACCCTCAGTGGCGGTCTCCAAGAACTGCTGCTGGTCGAGCTGCGCGATCTCGTTCGCCTCGTTCCGAGCTGCCCGCTCCAGCTGCTCAGCGATCTCGCGGCTCTCGGTCTCAGCCGGCGCCCACTTCCGCATGAGGTCTACGGCGTCGTCGTACAGGTCCGGATCGAGCGCGTCAGGACCGCGCGCGATCCGCCCCCGCAGCGACTGCATGAGGCCGTCCACCATCCGCTGGGCGAGCTCGTAGTCGCCCTCGTCCATCTCCGCGAGCGCGCGCTCCAAGTTCTCCCTCGCGAGGTGATGGCTCGGGAACCGTGCGAGATCGGTCATGAGATCGCGAGCGTCGTCGGCGCTCAGGTCCTTGAGGTTGATGCTCGGCGCCTCGCCCCGCGCGACGACGGCTGCAGTCTCAGCCGCGAGATCTTCCTCTCCCGCCGCCCGCTGTGCCGCCCGGGCTGCGTCCCGCTCGGCCTGGCGGGCAGTCTCGGCCCGGCGACGCGCCTTGTCGGCACGCACGGATCGCCACGCGCTGACGAGCTCGTCGTTGCGGGCCATCAGCTCGACGTTCTCGCCCACCGCCGCCGGCGCGACGCTGGCCATCTCGTTCGTGCTGAGACCGGAGCGGTAGATCGTGTTCATCCGCTCGTCGGGCACGTCGATGCGTCCGAGAGCCAGGTCGCCGTGCTCACCACCACCCATCGCCCGGAGGTAGTCCTGCGCCTCGCTGCGGCTGGTCGTGGACCAGGTGGTGATGGGCTGGTACTCGGGGAGGCCGTACATGTGCTTGTCGGCCATCTCGAGCCGGAACTGGGCGCCGTCCACCGGGGAGCCCAGCACGGGCTGCGCCACCGCGGGGTCGAGCTGCAGCACGCGCTGCGCGCCCGCGTCGCTGGCGATGATCGTGTAGACGGGCGTGTGCCCCTCGGGGGGCGCCCACACCGCGGTCTGGCCCGATCGGGTCTGGATCGAACGGCGGGACTCCCTGATGTAGCGCGCCGCGAGCGGGTCGCCGGCGAGGTTGTCGATCGACTGACGGGCGGCCATGACCGCCAGCTGGTGGCGCGCCGCGGTGCTGCCCGCGCGGGCGTCCTCGATCAGCCGATTGACCGTCGCCGCGTGCTCCGGTCGGAGCGCACCCTGCACCTGGAAGTCATCGAGCAGGCGGACCTCGCTCGCCGCGACGCGCTGCAGGTTCGGCTCGAGCATGATGCCCGCCTGGTCCGGGACACGCTTCGGCAGGTAGGTGTTGAGCTCGGCCGGGAGGAAGTCCCGGTAGAACAGCTGGCTGCCCGCAGAGGCGGGCTGACCGGCGTATCCGGTCTGCAGCGCAGCGCGGGGGCTCGTCGCCCACTGAAGGCGATCGCTCATCCCGTGCTCGAGCAGGTCGCCGGGGTGCGCCGGCGCGGCGATCCACAGCCGCTCACGCCCTTCCTCGACCTCATCGAGACCTTGCAGGGCACGTTCCAGCACCTCGTCGCTGGGCTCGTCCACAGCGCCCAGGAGGCGTCGAACGTAGCCCTCGTCCACGAGCAGCATGTCCCGGAACTCGTCGGGCAGGTCGTCCCACACCTTCACGACGAGCTTCCCGGCGTCGTCGGTGGCCAGACGGTCCATCTCCTTGAGCGCGGCCCGGCGCCGCTGCACTCGCGCGACCTTCTCCGGGGTGCGGGGCAGGTCGGGCAACGGCTCCATCGCGTTCTCGTAGCGCCGCAGCTGAGCACGGAGGCCATTGCGGTCGATGGCCTCACGGATGACCCGGATCACGTCGTCAGCGTCACCGCCCGCGAGCTCGTAGAGCGCCTGGATCTCGGTGCTGTCGTTGTCGCGCATCCAGGCGCGCAACGCCACGACCTCGGCCGGGTTGGCGTAGATGCTGCCCGCGGCGAACGCGGCCATGTAGGTCGGCTCGTCGGTGGCATCGTCGAGCAGCGAGGCGAACTGGGCATTGAACAGCGGATCCTCGCGCTTGCGAAGGACCCGGTTGCTCTTGTCCACGTACAGCAGCCGAACCTTCGACGGGTCCTCGGGGTCGAGGGGCACCTCGAGCAGCCCGGGTCGGCCGAGCGCCAGCGGCCCCTCGTAGAGCCCGGCACCCTCGGCGGCACCGCGGCCGCCGACCTGGATGATGTTGTCCGCGACGGACGTGCGCACAAACTCCAAGCTCAGGTAGGCCTCAAGCGACTCCCGGGCCTCGGGACCCAGCGCCTCGAAGGCGAGGCCGCGCATGTAGACCGACCGGGCGTGCAGGAACTCGGCCAGTTGCGTCAGCGCGTTGGCACGGTGGCTGCCCTCGGGGACGAGCGAGCGCATGTAGTTCGCCGCGCGGATGATCGGCTTGAACAGCGCGAAGTCCTCGCCCTGACGGATCGCGATGGGCCGCAGCAGCCAGGAGTCCTTCAGGACCTCGGGCGTGCGGAGAATGACGCCAAGCAGCTCCTCGCCGGCGACACGGGGCACGAACCCGATCCGCATGAGCACCGAGGGCTTCCAGTAGGTGCCCATCATGGCGTCCACCCAGGGACGGTTCACCCCGTTGAAGAACGACCGCATCATGGTCATCCGCTGCGTCTGCGCCATGACCATGCGCAGGTCCGGGACCCGGAAGCCGTCAGCGTGGTGAATCACCGGGCCGATGCCGACCTTGGTGATCGAGCCGCCGGTGGTGATGATGTCCTTGCCGTTGCTGGCGAACGCCTGGCGCGTGCCCTCGAGGTAGCGCTTGGCCTCTGCGATGGCGTCGGCGCCCTGGTCGTAGAGCCCGTTGACCGCGAACATGTGATCGATCGCGTTCTGCACCATGTTCCATCGGAGCATCGGGTTGGTACCCGCCTGGCGGTAGAGCTCGTTCATCCAGATCCGCTGCGCCGGCAGCGACACGCCCATGTCCATGACCTGCTGGAAGGTCTTGACCTGCGCGGCGCCGTAGTTGCCGATCACGGTGGTCTCGGGGACGCGCCGAGCCAACGACAGAGCGAGGTGTGAGGGAGGGGCCAGGAGGTAGTGCCTGATGTGCTCGAGCCCGAAGCCCCACGGCTCGCGCTTCTCGACCCACTGGCCCACGTCACCGAGAGCCCGGGAGCGCCGCTCCTGCCAAGGCGGGATCACCCACTCCATGCCCGGCTTCTTGGCCAGGTGGTCAACCAACTTGGTGACCTGGTTGTCGGGCACGTCCACCACGTAGAGGCGCCCGGTCGGCCCGAAGCTGCGCGACAAATCGCGCGCGTGCTCGACGCTCTCGGTCCACACCGTGCTGATCCCGTAGGCCTTCGCGATCTCGGGGTCGATGTGCGTCGGCAGGTCGCGTAGGCCGCTGTTGCCGAGACCGTCGCGCAGCTGGACTCGGTAGAGGCGCTTGTACCCCTTCCGCACCGGGCCCATCGCGTCGAGGACGTAGGGCTCGACCTCCTCGATCACGTTGTCGATCAGCATCTCGTTCTTGCCGAGCGCATAGGTGCTGCGTTGCCCGTAGGCGAGGGTGTTGGTGCCGCTCCGCAACGCGTCCCAGATCGCCGCCCGGTTCTGCCCGAACGTGGTGATGCGGGGTGCGTGCATCTCGGAACGGCCGATGATGCCGCCCCACTCGCCCTGCAGGAAGCTCTGCGAGAACAGCGAACGGGTGGCGCCGTCGTGCGACGGGACGTGGGTGAAGAACTCCCACACGTCGTCAGCCGTGTTCATGCCGGTGTTCTTCGTCGCCCCACCGAGGATCGCTTCCTCGGCGGCGTTGCGGGCCCGGATGATGCCCTCGGCCACCTCGGTCTCGGTGAGGTTGCGGCCGAGCAGCTGCTGCCACGCGCCCTTCGATGCGGCGGCCTTGGCAGCGTGCCACTGCTGGATTGCGGGCATGGCACGGCGCAGCGCCGGCGTGGTCTCCACGGCACGCTGCAGACGCCCGATGTAGCGCCCGGTGCCCGCCTCGATCTTGAAGCCGCCGTCCTCGATGGCGTCGGTGATCACCTTGACCAGGGCGTGGCGACCTGCGCCCGACGACTGGCCGGTCTGGCCCCAGGTGTACATGCCGGCGATCGAGTCCGAGACCGCGCGAGCGCCCCGGATCGGGTGACGCCAGCCGAGCTTCCCGGCGTTCAGGATCTCGCGCGGCGTCATCGTGGCGAGGCGTGCGGCCAGTTCCTCGGTGCTGTTCACCCCGAGGTTGGCCATGAGGCGGCCTTCCTCGACCGCGCGGGCCTGCGCCATCGCGTCGGCCGGGCTCATCGCTGCGTTGACGACGCCGGGGCGCGACAGCCGGTACGCCTTCATGGCCTTGCCGCCGATCAGGAACGGGTCAAACAACAGCGTGTAGGTGAGGTCCACCGAGCCGCTGACCATGTGGTAGAGGTCGAAGTCGGTGTAGCCGGGGACGTGGATGCGCACGTCGTTGGGCTTCAGACCGAAGATCTTCGCTATGTCGCGTCCGGGCGACACCTTGCCGAACTCGAGGACCTGCAGCGCGTTCTGGAAGTCCTTGTTGCGCGCCCGCTCGATGACGGCGGTGTAGATCCTCTGGTACTTGGGAGTGCCCGGCTTCGCGTACTTGGATGCGATCTCGTCGGGGTCCTCGCCGCTGGCCATCGCGACCGCGAACTGCTGCGCGAAGGGATCACCACGGAGGATCTTGCGGACCTCGGCGTGCACCTCATCGGGGAAGTAGCCCTCGCCGCGCTTCGCGCCGGCGTCCTCCCACGCCTCGAGGTAGTCCCCGAAGTCATCGCCCCAGTCATCACCGCGGCCACCCCAGGTCTTGGGACCCGTTCGTTCGTTCACGGCATGGGTGAAGCGGTAGACGTGGGGGAAGAAGCCTCCGATGGTCTGGATGTTGCTGAAGGCGGTGCTCACCGCATCCTTGACGAGGCCAGCACCGGGAATCGCGCTCGCGACCGCGCCCGCCTTCTCGAGCCCGCGGTCCAACTTCTCCTCGTGGTCGGGCCCGTAGCGCCAGGTGTGGAGCTTGTCGCCCACGTCCTCGGTCGCGTCATAGGTCGGCTGCAGGACGTACTTCCCGACCGGCCCGCCTCTGCGCTCGAAGAAGCCGCGGTTGTCCTCCTCGGGCACCTGGTAGCCCGCCTGGCGGATCAGCGCCTGCGTGCGTCGGCCGGCCATTGCCCACTGGCGACGCTGCTCGTCATCGGGCATCGCTTCCAAGCGCCGCCGTTCGCTGTGCGCGGCCTTGAAGTACTGCGACTTGCGGATGGCCTTGAGCAGCTGCGCGTCCGGGATCGGCTCGCGCGCGAGGCTCATGACGAAGCCGGGCGCGGCCCGCAGCTCCTCGAAGCGGTCAGTGATCCGGGTCACGCGGCGCGCGAGCTCCTGCTCGTCCCAGTCGAAGTTCAGCCCCTGCGCCTCACGTGCGGCGTAGCCGCCGTCGTCCCAGGTGTCCCCGTACCCCATCAGCGGCACTCCTCACAGGTGCGCGGGTAGCGGCCCGGCCCGTTCGGGTTCTTCTTGTAGACCCGGTTCGTGCGGCACTCGACGCAGAGCCGGTGCCCCTCGGCGTCGGTGATGACCAGCGCCAGGTGCGTCCCGCCCTTCGTGCGCTTCGCCGTGGCCGGTGCGGGCGCCGGTGGCCGGGCGACGACGGCGGTGGCACGGATGGCGTACTGGACGAGCGCGCGGACGATCGCTTCGCACGTCACGTTGTTCTTCTTCGCGCGCCACTCGATCTCTTCCCACTCCTCCGTGCTCCACCCGTTGGTGGTGACGTGCGCGAACTTCTCGACCGGCTCCGGCATCAGAAGCCCTGGATCTCGGCCAGGTCCGCGAGTCGGCTCATCGCGGGGTTCCCGGTGGCACGCGCGAGCACCCGGTACATCGCCGCGGTGGAGAAGTACTCGCGGTGGGGGCCCGGGCCCGGACCCACCGGCACGCCTGCGGTGATCGGCTCGTCGGGTCGGGTCGTCGGGCCGTTCAGCCCGAGGTTCGGCGGGCGGTACGCGACCGCGGCCTGCGGTGTGCGGGTCCCCTCGATGTAGCGGCCGGGCGGCGGCGGCGGCGCCTGCGGCAGCGGAGCGGCCTGCTGGGACTGCTCGAGCGCCTGGGCCTGGCCGTAGGGCTGGCCGGTGGGGACGCGCACGGGCTGCTTGTGGTTGCCGGGCCCGCCGCCGTTGACCGCACCCTCGGCCATCAGGTCGGTGCGGTTTGCGTACGCGCGCCCGCCCGGGTTGCCTTCGCGCTGGGGAGCCTTGCCCCTTTTGGGCGTGCCCGGCTTCGCGTACCTCGGCATCGTGCCCTCCTACTCGGCGCTGATCGTGCGGAGCATGTGGCGCAGCCCCTCCTGGGAGGGCGTGGGCCCCTGCAGCTGGGGTGCGAACTCGGGAGCCATCGACTCGGCGCCCATCCCCGGCATCGCGAGCCCCGGCATGGTCTGGGGCGGCGCGCCCATGCCCTCGGGCACTTCCTCGGGGACGGTCGCCTGGCGGTCCTGGGCCTCCTTCTGTGCCTCGAGGATCGCCTCGTGGATCATCATCCCCTTCGACACCTTCTCGTAGATGGTGGCGAGGTCGTTGATCGGCAGCGCGCCCTGGGTGGCCTGCTGCTGCAGCCCGATCAGCACGCTCTCGGCCAGGCGCTCGAGCACGATCTGCTGACCCGACCCCTCGGCGTCATCGATGAGCGGGTGGAGCACGCGTGCCTGGTGCTTGGGGATCAGGTCGGCGCCGACGAGCTGCAGGAGCGCGACCGACACGCTCGCCACGTCCATGCCGGGGAAGGCGTAGGCGACGGCGTTCTCCGTGGCCTCGAAGTGGATGCTCGGCGTGTACTCGACGTAGGAGCGGTCGGTGATCGAGCCGGAGAAGCACACGTACTTCTTGTCGGGCCAGTAGCCCTTCTCGATCTCGAAGATCGACGGGTGGATCGTCCGGGAGAGCATGGCCTCCATGACGTGCTGCAGCTCGGCCACGCGCGGCGACACCGAGATCCCGGCGATGGTGTCGAGGGCGCGGCCGGTGCGGGCACCGTCGAGGTCGCCACCGAACTGCGGGATCGCCCCACCGCTCGCCTGGGCGCTCTGGGTGAGCATCCCGATGACCTGCTGGCTGTGAGGCGATGCGCCCGAGATCAGCTGGCCCACGGCCTTCACGTTCGCGAGGACGTTGATCTCGCCGCTGCGCCCGTCCTTCCACTGGCCGTCCACGATCTCCGGGGTGCGGCCCTCGACGGCGAGCGCGTACATGTCCGCAAAGATCGACTTCTCCGCCGCGATGACGTTCAGCGCCATGAGGCGGTCGAGCCAGTCGGCCGAACCGGTGATGATCTCCATCTGGCCGGCGACTCGATCGAGCGTGATGCGCTTGCCGACCGCGGCCGTCACCATCCCGGCACGGTTCGGCCAGCGGCGCACCTCCTTGCCGCCGAAGGCCCGCTGGGTCTCGAAGTTGACGCCGTGGTGCAGGCGCGGCCCGAGGATGCCGAGCACGATGCAGTACTCGTCCATCCACTCGCACACGTCCCACAGCCCGCTGGCGTCGGTGTGGTTCATGTGCATCAGGTCCTCGGGGCTGAGCCCGAAGTTGGAGCGGATCCACGCGGTCGATCGCCCGTAGACAAAGCCGACGTTCTCGGGCGGCCGGTAGTCGTCCAGCGCACGCGGGTCCGGGTAGGTGTTGAGCGCCGAACGCATCTCGATCCGGGCCCGCTCGTCCTTGAAGTCCGGCATCGCGACGATGGTGGCGAGGCCGTAGCCCGCCAGCTGGCGGAACACGCGCGCGAAGAGGATCTGCGTGAGGTTGTAGTGGTGCGAGGCGTACAGCGCCTTGCGGCGCTTCTCGGCGTACTCGACGGAGCGCACGCCGGTCGGCTTCGACGGGTCGATCGCCGGCACCGCGATGGTCGGCATCGTGCCCGCGGCGCGCATCGCGGTGTGGTCGATGCCGTCGTGGATGGTCTGCGGGCCGAGCGGCGCCGTGAAGGGCTCCCCGGACACGTCGGTCAGCGGGATCACCACGTCCGCGTTGTAGCGGTCGCGGGTGTCGATCATCTGGGCGAGCAGCGGCGCGTCGTCGGAGCGCCGGGTCGTCATGATGTTCAGGATCTCGTCCCAGGTGCGCTCTGCCACGGGGCTCCTATCGACGGACGCCCACGACGGGGCGACGAACTGCGGACAGCGGGGTCGGCGTGTACGGCATCCCGGTGTGGATCCGGGCGAGCGGCTGGGAGGTCGCGGTCAGGGGTCGCCGCTCCTGCCAGAGCAGCCACCCGAACCATTCCATCATGAGCAGGTCCTGCTGGCGCTTCTTCGTCGGCACGTCGGGCCGCCACAGGACGTGCTGATCGACCATCGGCTTGAAGTGCTCGCGGGCCTCAGGCGTTCCAGGCCAAGAGATTGCGCCCCGGATGAAGTCGCTCGCCATGCGTGCGACACCGAGGTCCGGGTCGGCCTTGTTCGACCCCGTGAGGTGGGGTCGAATGAAGAAACCGTGTCGCCGCGAGATCGCCAGCAGGCGCTCGTCGTTGCCCAGCCCCCGCTGGAAGGCGTTGGTCTCCACCACCAGGTCCTGGGGCTTGTACATCTCCGCGAAGCGCTCGAGGACGACCAGGATCTCCTCGACGCGGGCCATGTTGAACCTGTACTCGAAGTCGAGCATCTGGTAGCGCTCGG
>VGPE01000036.1 GCA_016875645.1 Chloroflexota bacterium | reverse complement strand
CGGGAGCGGGCGGCGCTTCCGCCGGGCAGCCGACCCAGGCTGCGGGCGAGGCGTCGCGCGAGCGTCTCGCGGTGCTCCTCCATCAGCGTCGGGCAGCGGCCTTGCCCTTGGCGGCACCCGTCGCGGTTGGGGCAGCCGTGACGTCGGCCGCCGGCCGGTGGCCGCCTGCCAGGTGGCGCAGCTTTCGGACGGTCGGCCTCTCGGTCCCGACCAGCGTCTCGTTGTCCTCGCCGCGGATGAACGCCTCGACCCGGTTGTATGCGATGTCGTCGTGGATCTGAATCGGCGGGCTCTTCATGAAGTACGCCGACGGTGCCACCAACGTGCCGCTGAGACCGCGGTCCAAGCCGAGCTTGAGGCAGCGGATGGCGTCAGTGATGACGCCCGCGCTGTTGGGCGAGTCCCAGACCTCGAGCTTGAGCTCCGCGTTGAGCGGCACGTCGCCGTACGTCGTGCCCTCCATCCGGATGTAGCACCACTTGCGGTCCTGGAGCCAGGGCACGTGGTCAGACGGGCCGACGTGGACGTCGTCGTCCGAGACCTCGTAATCCAGCATCGAGGTCACGGCGTTGGTCTTGCTGATCTTCTTGGACTCCAGGCGCTCGCGCTCGAGCATGTTCAGGAAGTCCGTGTTGCCGCCGAAGTTGAGCTGGTAGGTCCGGTCGAGGCGGACGCCGCGGTCCATGAACAGGCGGGTGAGCACGCGGTGCGTGATCGTCGCGCCGACCTGGCTCTTGATGTCGTCGCCGATGACCGGCAGGCCTTCCTCGGCGAACCGGCGCTGCCAGTACGGCTCACGCCCGATGAACACGGGAATCGCGTTGATGAACCCGACGCCGGCGCGCAGCGCCTGCTCGACGTACCACTTGGTCGCCTCCTCGCTCCCGACCGGGAGGTAGGAGACCATCACGTCGACCTCGCGCTCCTTGAGGATGCCGACGATGTCCGCGGTGGGTCCGGGCGCCTTCTCGATGATCTGGCTGAGGTACTTGCCGAGGCCGTCGTGGGTCATGCCGCGCTCGACCGGCACGCCCAGGTGCGGCACCTGCTGGAAGACGTAGGTGTTGTTGGGCTTCTGGTAGATCGCCTCGGACAGGTCCTTGCCGACCTTGTTCTTGTCGATGTCGAAGGCGGCCACGAACTCGATGTCCCGGACGTGGTAACCGCCGAGGTTGACGTGCATCAGCCCCGGGACGAAGTCGTCGTCGTTGGCGTTCTCGTAGTACGTGCGGCCCTGGACGAGGCTGCTGGCGCAGTTGCCGACGCCGACGATCGCGACGCGGATCTTGCCGTCGCCACGCCGATCGGCGCCGGCCCAGGCCTTCTCGGGACGGGCGCCGTTGCCGCCGCTCGCGCGGGTCTTGCCGTTGGTGCTGGCCATTTGCTGCTCCATCTCCCTGTGTTGCTACCGATTCCCGGGCTTCTGATGCAGTTGGTGGCGGACCACGAGGATCCGCTGGATGACGGTGATGGCGGACAGGATCGCGATGAGGGCCAGGGCCCCCGTCAGGACGAGTGTGCCGTTCGACCCCGCCGAGACGCCGAGAACGCCGGCGATCGCAAGGCCCGCCGAGAGCAGGACGAGCCGCTCAGGTCGCGGCGCCACGCCGACGTCCCCGCGGATGCCCTCGACTTCGGCCTTCGCGCGGGCGTACGTGACGACCGACGAGAACGCCAGCGCGAGCACAGCCGAAGCTGTGATGAGCGGGTAACCGGCGACGGCCGCCCCGTAGGCGATGCCCGCGTAGACGAGGTTCTCCCCGGTCCGGTCGAGGGTCGAGTCCAGGAACGCGCCGAACGCCGAGGTCCTGCTCGTGGCCCGGGCGAGGGCGCCGTCGAAGAGGTCGAAGATGCCGAAGCCGAGCACGAGGATCCCGGCTGCCAGCCACCATCCGGCGGCGGCTGCCGCGGCGGCGATGGTCGTGCCGACGAAGCCGATCAACGTCAGCGCGTCGGGGCTGAGGCCGAGGCGGCCGAGCGCGGTCGCGACGGGCACGGCGAAGCCGCGCAGGCGGTCGCGGGTTGCGGTCGAGACGAGCGACTGGCCCGAGACGGGCCCGCTCATGCCTGCCCCTCCACCGGCGGCTGGGCGAGACCGAGGATCGCGCGCTGGCGGGCGGCTATCGCCTCGAACGCGTCGGGGCGCAGGGCGCACAGCACCTCGCGGCCCGTTCGCTTGGTCTCGACGAGACCCGCGGCCCGCAGCCGACCGAGATGCCAGCTGACCAGCGGCTGCGAGAGCCCGACGTGCTCGATCAGCTCGGTCACGCTGGCGCGCCCGCGCGCGAGCCGCTGCACGATGCGCAACCGGTTGACGTCGGCGAGCGCCTTGTGGAACACGCGCAACTTGCGCAGTTCGTCGGGCTGGTCCACGATTGTGGCGAGGGTGGACCGGATGCGGGCGGGGGACGGCACGGCGGGGGTTTCGCTCCTGGCGCTGGGCCGGCCGGCTGGGGACATAAACCGGCGTTGATATAAAGCGGCGTTGATGCTAGGCGCCGGTCCGGGCCATGTCAAGCGGCGCCGGTCTCCAGGCCCGCCTTGGGGTGGTCGGGCGGGTTAGGAGTCGCCGTGACCGATGCGCGCGCCGGATCTGCGCGCCGCAACCGCCGGCCTAGCCGACCCCGTCCGGGCCGCAGACCAGGAGGTGCGTCCTTGATCGGCCTCGCCGTCCTCATTCCTGCCATGGTGGCGCTCGGCGGTCTGGCCGCCGCTGCCCTGATCGGGCGCCGGATGCTCGCGCATCCCGAGGGGCCGCCCCAAGTGGTGCAGATCGGGCGCCTCATCCGCCAGGGTGCCATGGCGTTCCTGCGCCGTGAGTACTCGATTCTGGCCGTGTTCGTGACCGGCGTGGCGGTGGTGATCGGCGCCCTGATCGACTACAACGCCCTCGGCAACGCACGGATCGCCGAATTGAACGCCCCCGCGATCGCACTGCGCGGCCAGGGGCCGTGGACCGCGCTTGCGTTCGTGCTGGGCGCGCTGGGCTCCGGGGCGGCCGGATTCGTGGGCATGAGCGCAGCGATCCGGGGCAATACGCGGACGGCCGCGGCGGCGATCGAGGGGCTGAACCCCGCGCTCCGGATCGCCTTCTCCACCGGCACGGTGATGGGGCTGGCCGTGGTCGGCATCGGGCTGCTGGGCGTGGCCGGCCTGTGGTTCGTGTTCCGCGACCCGAACGTCTTGGCGGGCTTTGCGTTCGGTGCGTCGTCGGTGGCCCTGTTCGCGCGCGTTGGAGGCGGCATCTACACGAAGGCCGCAGACGTGGGTGCCGATCTGGTGGGCAAGGTGGAGGCAGGTATCCCCGAGGATGACCCGCGCAACCCGGCCACGATCGCGGACAACGTGGGCGACAACGTGGGCGACGTGGCGGGGATGGGGGCGGACCTGTTCGAGTCCTACGTGGGCGCCCTGGTGGCGTCGCTTGCCCTGGCCGTTGCGGGTGCGGCGGCCTTCGGCCTGCCGGCGCCCGACTTCGATGCCAGCCTGGCCGTGCTCCCGCTGTGGCTCGCCGCGATCGGAATTGTTGCCTCCGTGGTGGCCACGAGCTTCGTGCGGACCGGACCCACGGCGTCCATGGGTCGCCTGCTGTGGGCGCTGCGCGCGGGCATCTTCGCCGCCGCGTTCTTCGCGCTGGGCGGGGCGGCGGTGCTGATCGCGGTGCTGGAACTGCCGTTCGAGCTGTTCTGGGTGGTGCTCACCGGCCTCGTGGTGGGCCAGGTGATCGGCCTTGCCACCGAGTACTTCACGTCCTACCAGTACCGGCCCACCCGCTGGATCGCGTCGCAATCCGTCACCGGTCCGGCCTCGGTGGTGATCGCGGGCGTGGCGGTGGGCTTCATGAGCGTGGTGGTGCCGGCCATCGCGATCGCGGCCGGGATCTGGGTGGCCAACGAACTGGCCGGCCTGTACGGGGTGGCGCTGGCGGCGGTGGGGATGCTGTCCACCCTGGGGATCACGCTCGCAACCGACGCCTACGGTCCGGTTGCCGACAATGCGGGCGGGCTGGCGGAGCAGGGCGGCCTCGATCCGGTGGTCCGGCACCGCACCGACGCCCTGGACGCGCTGGGCAACACCACGGCCGCCACCGGCAAGGGGTTCGCGATCGGGTCCGCGGTCCTGACGGCGCTGGCACTCGGCGCCGCGTACGTTGCCGCCGTCCAGGTGGACGTGCTGAACCTGACCGACGCACGGGTGCTGATCGGGCTGGTCCTGGGCGGGATGCTGCCGATGCTGTTCTCGGCACTCACCATGCATGCCGTGGGCGCGGCAGCCGGGGACATGATCGCCGAGGTGCGCCGCCAGTTCCACGAGATCCCGGGCCTGCTGGAGGGCCGACCGGGCGTGGAGCCGGACGCTGCGCGGGCGGTGGATATCAGCACCCAGGGCGCCCTGCGGGCCATGTTCCCGCCCGCATCCATCGCGGTGCTCGCGCCGATCCTGGTGGTTGCCACGCTGGGACCGGAAGCCCTGGGCGGGCTGCTGATGGGCTCGGTCGCCACCGGGTTCCTGCTGGCGCTGTTCATGGCCAATGCCGGGGGCGCGTGGGACAACGCCAAGAAATGGATCGAGATCGGCCATCACGGCGGCAAGGGCTCGGCGCCGCACGCGGCGGCGATCACGGGTGACACGATCGGCGACCCGTTCAAGGACACGTCCGGCCCCTCGATCAACATCCTGCTCAAGCTGATGGCGATCGTGGCCGTGATCTTCGGGCCGCTGTTCGTCTGAGGTCGATCGGCCGTGGCGGGCCGAGCGAGGGGGCCGGGTCCCGACCGCCGCGCGCCGACCGCCGCCTACTCCGGCAGCCCCGTGAACCGCCAGCCGGCGACCTCGAGGATCCGGCGCGTGGGGCGTTCGGCGGGCGGCTCTCCGGCGGCCGCCCACGCCTCGAGCTCCCGGACGTGGCCCAGCCGGCCCAGCACGCCCGTCCCGAACGACCGCCGGCCGTGGGTGTCCCAGAACGCCAGGGCATCCACGCCGGCTCGCGCCAGCCGCAGTGCCTGGCGGCGATGGTCCCGGTCGCTCAGGTCGCGGGGCATCACGTTGGGGGCCAGCAGCGTGCCCGTGCCGCGGGTCAGGTCCAGCCACGGGCGCAGCTCCGCGTCGCTCGTCCACGAGTCGCCCCAGCTGAAGCCGCGCGGGGTCGATGCGTATGGGATGAGCGTCTGCACGAGGCCCTCGCGGACCCACATGGCCGCGTCCAGGCCGGTCGCGCGGTTGTCGGCCTCGCGCCCGAAGACCCAGGTCGTGATCGGCAGGGAGCCCAGTGCTGCGCGAAGCTCTCGGAGCAGGCGCGTCACCGAATCTCGGTCGCCCTCCTCCACGAACGGCGGCTGGCGGTTGAAGAGCAGCGCGACGCCGTCCACCGCGTAGCGGCTCGCGACCTCGCGCAGCAGGTCCACGACGAACCCGCGGACCTCCGGGTGCGCGAACGAGAGCGCCGTGTCCAGCGTGCCGTCGGGCCGGCGGACGCGCCATTCGGGGTGTCGTTCCCAGCGCCCGCCCGTGTTGTACGCGTCGAAGGGCGGCGGCCAGTAGAACGCGCCCCAGCCGAGGCGGAACGTGGCATGGAGCTCCACGCCGGTCGCACGGGCCGCCGCCACGGCTTCCGCGAGCGGGTCGTACCCGGCCGCGCGCCAGCTGCGCCACGTCTCGACGACGACCCGATCGCCGATCCGCGGGAATGCGTCGCTCGGGAAATCCGCCCATGACCGGCCGATGTCGCTCGGGTAGTGCGCGACCTCGCCGTGTGCGACCTCCCAGTACATCCGGGTGAAGTCGGTCCCCCGGTATGGCGCGAACGAGGCGCGGACGAACGCCCGCCCATCCTCAAGGGACAGCGGGTCGGACCGCTCGAAGAAGCAGTCCCACGTGTCGTTGTAGGCGAACAGCTCGAGTTCCCGACCGGCTGCCGGTGTCGACGCCCGGCCATCGTCCTCGACCGGATCGAGGCGGATGTAGGCCACGTAGACCTCGGCCCCGACGGCGCCGTGGACCTGGCTCGCCCAGGGCACCGTCCGGGGCTGGCGCAGGTGGATGTCGCGGCCCGCCAGGTCGGCCGTCGTCCACGGGACCTCGGTGATCCGCGGCCCGGCCTGGTCATCGTCGAGCGGGATGCCCCAGGGGAGGTCGCTCGGGGGCGCGAGGGTCAGCGTGGTCCAGTCGGCCTCGCCGCCGAGCCGGACCTCCAGCCGCTGTTCGCGGTACGGTCGCCAGAACCCGTTGAAGATGCCGAGGCTGATCCGGAATCGTCCGGTTCGCCCAACCGGATATGCGATCTCCGGTGCCTCCGATTCCTCCGCGGCGCCCAGTAGGAAGCCGTCCACCCCTTCGGCCCGGTACGGCAGCAGCCGCCAGCGGCCCGGCCCGAAGGTGAGCGCGACGGCAACCGTCGGCCGGCAGCGATCGAAGTCGGCGAGCAGGATGGCCACCGGGCGATTGTGTCGCAGCGACCGACCGAACACCCGCCGGATCGGCGATCATCCGACGGCGTGAGGGAGGGAGCCGGTGACCGCAGTCCGTGACGTCGACGTCGCCGTGGTCGGTCTCGGCGTGCTCGGTTCGGCGGCGCTCCACTCCCTGGCCTCGGATGGCGTCCGAGCTCTCGGCATCGAGCAGTTCGCGCTCGGCCACGCGGAAGGCTCGTCCCACGGGCGCTCGCGGGCCCTGCGGTTCCTCTACCACGCCCCGGAGTACATCGCGCTGCTGCCGCCGGCCCTGGCCGGCTGGTCCGCGCTCGAAGCGGAATCCGGGCAGCCGCTGTACTGGCCCTGCGGCACCCTGTTCTTCGAGCGGCCCGGCGGTCCCCAGCTCGCGCTCAAGATCCCACTGGCCGAACAGCAGGGCGTGCAGCTCCTCCGGCTCACCGAGCGCGAGGCGAAGGTGCGCTTCCCTGCGTTCCGCATCACCGCCGGCTCCGAGGCCATCTTCCTGCCCCGGGGCGGCATGCTGGACGCGGACGCCTGCGTGGCCGCCTTCCAGCGGGGCGCGGCTGCGCGTGGCGCAGAGATCCTGGCCGGCGCGCCGGTCCTCGGCATCGACCTCGACGGCGACCGGCCGGTCGTCCGCACCGGGACCCGGGCCGTTCGCGCGCAGCACGTCGTCGTTGCCGCGGGCGCCTGGACAACGCGCCTCCTGCCCGGCGCCGGAATTCAGGTCCGCGTCACGCGGCAGACCGTCTACACATACCGCCCGAGCGACCCGGCTGCCGTCGGTCCCGACCGGGTGCCGGTCTGGTGCGACTACGACCGGCTCTGGTACGGCTTCCCCGACCACGGTCCGGGCCTCAAGATCGCCGACGACAATCCGGCGGGCGAGGTGGATCCGACCGCGGTGGACCGCAGCCTCGACCGAGACGAGGAACGTGTCCTGAGCGCGTACCTCCGGGAGCGGTTCCCGACCGTCGATCTGTCGCTCGTCGAGTCCGGCACCTGCCTCTACGCTCTCACCCCCGACCACGATTTCGTGCTGGGCCGGTTGCCCGACGCGGCCGTCTCGGTCGTGGTGGGGCTGGGGCATGCGTTCAAGTTCGCGCCCGTCATCGGCCGGATCCTCGCGGACCTCGCGACGACCGGCCGCTCGCGGCATCCCATCGACCGTTTCCGACCCGACCGGTTCGCGGTCGGAGAGGCCGCCCGGCCCGCTTAGCGAAGGAGATCACGATGTCCTGGTCCAACCCGCTCAAGGCTCGCTGGAGGGCCGGCGAGGCCACGTTCGGTCTGTGGTGCACGAGCGCCAACCCGGCGGCATCGGAGTACGTCGCCCACTCGAGCGTGGACTGGATCCTGTGGGACCAGCAGCACGGCCTGGTCACGGACGCCGATCTGCACGGGCTGTTCCGGACGGTCCTGGGCACGAAGGTGGTGCCGCTGGTCCGCGTCGCCGCGAACGACCTGACGCTGATCGGCCGGGCGCTCGATGCGGGTGCGGCCGGCGTCATCGTGCCGCTGGTCAACACCGCCGAGGAGGCCGCCGCGGCCGCCGCGGCCTGTCGCTACATGCCCCACGGCGAGCGCTCGTTCGGGCCGAACCGCATCACCCTGGTCGTCGGTGGCCTCGACCCACGCGTCGTCGAGGACGTCGCCTGCGTCGTGATGATCGAGACCGCGGCCGGGATCGAGAACGCTGAGGCGATCGCCGCCACGCCGGGCGTGGACTGCGTGCTGATCGGCCCGGGCGACCTGGCACTCGGCCTGGGACTCGAGTGGAACGACCGGGGTCCCATCCACCAGGCTGCCGTGAAGCGGATCCTCGACGCCGCCACCGCCGCGGGCAAGCCGGCCGGGATCGTGCTCGGGTCCGGCGAGGCCGCGCGGCGCTATGCCGAGATGGGCTTCCGGTTCATGAACGTCGGCTCGGACCTGCCGATCCTGGTCGACGGGCTGGAGCGAGAGCTCAAGACCGCCCGCGGCGGCTGATCGGACAGGCCCGCGTCACGCGGCCTCATCGATCGCGATCGGCATCCGCGGCGGGCGCGGCGCGTCGAACGAGACGGAGCACGGCGAAGAGCCCGGCGCAAGGTACGTCGCCAACCCCTCGGCGAGGGGCGTCAACCGGCGTGGCATCCGTGCCAGCAGCAGCGCCGTGTCCACCACGGCGGGCTGGTTGATGAAGTCAATCGCAGCCGGGGTGATCAACGGCCGTGGCAGCAGCGACAGCGGCCACGCGGCCAGCTTGATGAGGAACGTGGGCCCCGGAACGATGGGCCTGCGCAGCCCGGCGACCCGGAGCGCCGTCGAGACGACGTCCCGCATGGAGAGGGTCGCGGGCCCGCCGATCTCGAACACCTGGCCCGCGGCACGCTCGTCGCGGATCGCGTCCGCCGCGAGCGCCGCGACGTCTCCGACGAACACGGGCGCCAGCGGCTGGCGGCCGAGGTTCGTGAGCGGGACCATGCCGAGCGTCCGGGCGAAGCCGACGAACCGGTTGAGCGCCACGTCGCGCGGCCCGTAGACCCAGGTCGGTCGGATGATCGTGTAGGGGATGCTGCTCTCGCGCACGCTCTGTTCCGCGCGCGCCTTGGCACGGAACCAGTGGCGCTTCGCATCCGGCGCGGCGCCCGCGCCGGAGAGATAGACCAGGCGCCGGACACCGGCCCGGATCGCGGCGTCCACCAGGCGCTGGGTGCCCGCGGCGTCGATCTCGTCGAAGGTCGCGCCCTGGCGGGGCGCTTCGATCGGCAGGTTCGGGAACGCCAGCGAAATGACGAGGGCGTCGACGTCGCGGAGCGCATCCTCCAGCCCCGCGGAGGTGCGGACGTCCGCCCGGCGGATGGCCACATCGTCGGGCAGTTCGCCGCGGGCAGCCTCGCCGCGATGGCTCAGGACGACGACGTCCTCGCCGCGCTGGAACAGCTCCGCTGCGATCGCCCCGCCGACGAACCCGGTTCCGCCCGCAACGGCGACCCGCAACGGGGCGGGATTGGCCTCGCGCGGCGCAAGGGCACCCGCGATGACCCGTGCTCGATGCTCGAAGATGCCCCGCAACTGGCGTTTCACCACGAGGCGATGTGCGAGTTCACCCAGCGGCCCGAACGGCAACTGGTAGGTGACCTCGTCCATGACCCAGGTGCCGGTTCCGTCGACGTCCGATTCGAAGCGGTGGGTGTGCTCCCAGCGGCGGTACGGCCCCGACGCCTGGCTGTCGTGGAATGCGCGCGGTGGGTCGTACGACTGGATGCGGGTGCGCCAGGTCACGGGCACGCCCAGCAGTGGACGCATCCGGTACGCGATCTCGAGCCCGTCGCGCATCCGGAAGTCGTTGGACAGGAACTCCAGGCGCATGGATGCCGGGGTGATGCGCGCGAGGTTCTCGGGGCGCTGAAAGAACGCGAAGACCTCCGGCAGCGGGCGCGGTACGAACTGGCGGGCGGTCAGGCGATGGGTGGTCACGGCGCGTCCTCCGAGTGGTTGTCACCGGAAATTCGAACCCGGCCGCCGTTTCGGATGGGGCGATCGGCGACCTCCCGGCGCCGGAGCGCCGCGGCCGCCGCGGCGAATGCCTGCGGAAGCCGGACACGCGGGCGGAATGTCGCGTGCCGACGGATGCCTGGGGACCGGGGCCTACCCCGGCTTCGTCGTCGACCTGCTCGCCTACGCCACCCAGACCTGCTCGAACAGGCGCAGCCAATTGCCGCCCAGGATCGCCAGGACGTCCATGTCGGAATAGCCGCGCCGGAGCAGCCCGTCGGTGATGTTTGGCAGCTGGTCGGACGACTGGATCCCGTCCGCGTACGGCCGGTAGACGAGCTCCCGGATCTTCTCGGGCGGCACCGTCGGCAGCATCGCCACGAGGCCGGCCGTGCCATCGGGGACGTTCGCACCACCCCAGCGGGGAGCGGTGGGCTGCAGCGTCCCCTCGACATGGCCCTCCACGAAGTCCAGGCCCAGCCCGACGTGCTCCACGCCGATCAACTGCACCGCGTAGTCGATGTGATCGAGGTAGCGCTCCAGCGTCGCCTCGCGCGGATCGGACGCCGTGAAGCCGGGCAGCGACGTGAAGCCCACCACGCCGCCGCGCGCCGCCAGGGCCCGGAGTGCTTCGTCGGTCTTGTTGCGCGGCGAGTCGGCGAGGGCCCGGATGTTGGCGTGGGTGAACGCCACCGGCGCCGCCGACGCGTCGATCGCCTCCAGCGTGGAGCGATCGCCGACATGCGAGAGGTCGATCAGCATGCCGTGCCGGTTCAGTTCGCGAATGACCGCCCGCCCGAACAACGACAGGCCGCCGTTCCGCGGCTCCAGGCAGCCGTCTGCGAGAAGGTTGCCGGTCATGTACGCGAGCTGGACGATCCGCACCCCCAGGGCGTGGAACACCCGGACCAGCCGCTCGTCGCGCTCGAACGGGGTCGCGTTCTGGAAGCCGTAGACGATGCCGACGCGGTTCTCGGACTTGGCGGCCGCGATCTCCGCGACGGAGCGCACGGGCCGCGCGATGTCGGCGTTCACCTCCAGCACGGTGTCCATCGCGAGGATCGCGTGGACCGTCTCGCGGAAATCGAGGCCGTCGCCGAGGGTGATCGTGTAGTTCGCCGCCGTCACGCCGCCCTGGTGCATGTGCTCCAGGTGGACGCGGTTCATCACGCTCACGTCGAGGGCGTCGATCACCACGGCACGCTTGTGCAGCTCGGTGGCCCGCCTGGCCGGCCGGATCGGTTCCCGCATGGTCGCCACCGCTCCCTCCTGCGTGCGCGGCGGCGCAGCAGCGCCCGCTCGGGGTGCCCTACCTTGTTCCCCCACCCGGGCGCTTGCCGCGCGCCGTCGCTGAGGTGATCATGCAGGTCCTCGATCTCCCGCGCTCTTCGGTCCTGTGGCGGATCGACCTGGACGAACTGCCGCCACGCACGCTCAGCCACCGCCCGCCGTACCCGATGAACAACTCGCGGATCGTGCTGGAGTCGCGCTGCACCGTGACCGACGCCGAGACGGGGCGGACGCAGTGGTTCGTACTGGGCGCGTCCTGCAAGACGGAGCAGGTGGGCGCAGCCGCGGACCTGTTCCTGTTGCCGAACGCGGACTTCATGCCGATCCTCGGCCGGGACGCCGACGGCGAGGACGCGTTCATGCACCTCAAGACCTTCGCCCGGGCGGGCGACACGGCCGGGCGCTTCGGTGGCGCGGCAGGCGAGCAGCAGCCCGACCGGCTGCGCGTGCCGATCCGCGGCACGTTTGCAGCCATGGCCCTGGACCTGGTCACCCGGGAGGCGGAGCTGCTGGCGGACGCCCGGGCGATCGTGGAGGGGACGTTCTCCGGGGATCCGCTGATGGCCCACAGCCGTATCCGGCGCGGGCGGTACACCGTCACGATCGAGTTCCCGATCAAGACCATGAACGCCAACGAACGGGCCATGATCTACCAGTCCGACACTGGGCCCGTCCTCTATCCGGACCTGGACGCTCCCGCGGAGCGGTTCATGGACCGGCTGGACGTTGCCTTCGCGGCCCACAACGCGCCCGATTGGATCGAGTTCATCGTCCGGCGACGGACGATCATTGCGGAAGGAGTCGAGGTGTATCACTACTCGGAGCCGATCCGGCACGACGACGTGCAGACGGCCGTCTACCGCTTCCGGCAGGACGCCCCGGCGACGACCGAGCGCATCGCGCTCGGAGGGACTCGCTGATGCCGGCCGGGAAGGACGGCGGCACCGCCGTAGCCGACGTGCAGGCCCGGTCCGCCGGCACAGGAACCATGACCGGCGCCGATGCCCTCGCCGAGGTGCTCAAGCGCGAGGGAACCAGGCAGGTCCTCTACTTCCCCGCCTCGCCGATCGCCGAGGCGATCGCGCGTGCCGGCATCCGGCTGATCCTGACCCGCCAGGAGCGCGTGGCCGGCAACATGGCCGACGGCGTCTCGCGCTCCACCAACGCGCGCCAGATCGGTGTGTTCGCGGTCCAGGAATCGGCCGGCTCCGAGAACGCGTTCCCGGGTGTCGTCCACTCCTACACGGACTCGACGCCGATCCTCTACCTGCCGGGCCTGCCGGAACTGATCCGGATGCACGAGCATCCGACCTTCGTCAACAAGGACCACTACCGCAACGTCACCAAGTACGCCGCGACGCCGCTGACCGCGGACGAGATCCCATACCGCCTTCGCCAGGCCTACCAGGCGCTGCGCTCCGGGCGGCCGCTGCCCGCGATGGTGGACATCCCCGATCAGGCCGCCAGCGATCGCCTGTCGGGCCCGCTCGACTACCGGCCGGTGCCGTGGGTCCGCTCCGCCGCGGACTTCGGGGCCGTGCGCGAGGCGGCGGACCTGCTGCTGCGCGCGAAGTTGCCGATGATCTGGGCCGGCAACGGCGTGCTCTACGCCGAGGCCTGGGACGAGCTGCGCGAGGTCGCGGAACTGCTCGGCGCCCCGGTCATGAACACGCTCCAGGGCAAGAGCGCCTTCAACGAAACCCACGAGCTGTCGGTGGGCACGGGCGCGCACGCTAAGACGGCGATGGCCGTGTGGGCGCTGGAGGCCTCGGACTGCGTGCTGGCGGTGGGGTCCTCCCTGAGCCAATCGACGTTCGCCCCGCCGATCCCGCCGGGCAAGGTCCTCATCCACGCCACCAACGACGCCCGAGACCTCAACAAGCGCTACGCGACCGATGTCCCGATCGCCGCCGACGCAAAGCTCTTCCTGCGCCAGCTGGCGGATGAGCTGCGCGGCCGCGTCGGCGAGACGGAGCGGGCGCGGCGGCGCGAGGTCGCGGCGAAGATCGCGCAGGTCCGCGCCGAGTGGCTGGCCGAGTACGAGCCGCTGTTCGCGGACGACTCGGCGCCGATCAACGGCTACCGGATGTTCCGCGAGCTGTGGAACGTGCTGGACCCGGACACCACGATGCTCTCGCACGAGTCCGGGGCATCGCGCGACATCCAGAGCGTCTTCTACCAGTCCACCACGCCGCGGTCGTACCTCGGCTGGGGCCACTCCACCCAGCTCGGGTTCTCGCTGGGCCTCGGCATGGGCGCGAAGCTCGCCAACCCGGACCGGACCGTCGTCAACGTGATGGGCGACGGCGCGATCGGCATGACCGGCATGGACCTCGAGACCGCGTCGCGGGAGAACATCCCGATCCTGACCGTCATCAAGCACGACTCGATCTTCAGCGGCTATCCGCCCAACTTCCCGATCGCGAACGAGCGCTACAAGGCGATCCAGCAGGGCGGCGATTACGCGGCCCTCGCGAAGTCGCTCGGGTGGTGGTCGGAGCGCGTCGAGCAGCCCTCCGAGCTCCGGGCGGCATTCCAGCGTGGGCTCCAGTCCGTCCGCGATGGCCAACCGGCCCTGGTCGACGTGATCACGAAGGAGACGACGAAGCTTTCGACCTACGGGTTGCACTAGCAGCCGAAGGGACGGGGTTCGCGGGGGCACCCCGCGGCCCCGGTCCGCACCGGGTCGCCGTTCCCGACACTCGGGCCGCGACCCCGATTCCCCGCGGGTCTGACGCCGCGTCCGCCGCGCGCGGCCGGCTCGCCGCGCGGAGCTCCGCGTCGCGGCCGGCGGGGCCCGGCAGGCCCCGCGCGTACACTCCGACGGTGGATCGCCGCTCCTCGTTCGTGATGCTCGCGGTGCTCAGCGCGGGTGTCTTCCTGGCAGGCCTGGAGCTGATGATCACGGCGGTCGCGCTGCCGTCGATCCTCGCCAGCCTCGCCGACTGGACGCAGTTGCGGCATGCGTCCTGGATCGTCAACGGCTACCTGTTCGTCTACGTCATCGCCATGCCCACCGCCGGCCGCCTGGCCGACCTGTGGGGCGTGCGCCGGATGTTCCTGCTGGGCCTCGTGATGTTCACGGTGGGCTCATTTCTGGCCGGCCGGTCCCAGTCCCTCGACGAATTGATCGTCGCCCGCCTGGTCCAGGCCCTGGGCGGCGGCATCCTCGTCCCGGTGGGCACCGCGGCGGCGTCGCACCTGTACGAGGGCCACAGCCGCGCCCGCGCACTCGGAATCATCGGGGCGCTCACGTTCCTCGGCATGGCCGCCGGCCCGTTCGTCGGTGCTGCGATCCTCGAATCGCTCAGCCCGGACGCAGCGATCGCCCGCGCCGGCTTCGGTGGCACCTGGGTCAGCGATTGGTTCGGCGACCCGTGGCGCTGGGTCTTCTACATCAACGTCCCCATCGGCATCGCGGCCACCGCCCTCGCCTGGGCCGCGAGTTCGGATTGGGAGACGCCGCGACGCCCGGGCCGGGTGGACCTGCTGGGCGCCGCGGCGTTCAGCGTGGGCCTCGCCGCGCTGCTGGCCGGCCTGACTTTGATTGACGGTGACCTCGGCGGGCGGTTCCTGGACCCGAGCTACCCGCCCGTGCCGCTCCTGCTGCTGGCGGCGCTGGCCGTCGCGCTCGCGATCCTTTCCGGGACCCGTCGCGAGGACCCGTTCCTGGACCCGCGGCTGTTCCGCTCGGGCGTGTTCAGTTCGGCGGCGCTCGTCTCGGCGCTCACCGGGTACGCGCTTGCGACCGCGATCGTGGGCGGGGCGGTCTTCGTCGATCGTGTGCTCTACGGGGGCCCGGACCTCCAGCGGCTCGCACTGGGCGCGCTGGCGGGCGCAACGGCCGTGGGCGCCCTCGCGTCGGGCTTCGCGGTCCGCGTGATCTCAATGCGCGGCGTCACGATGGTCGGACTCGGGCTCGGGATCGTCGCGCTCTGGCGGATGAGCAGCTGGTCGCCCGCCGTGCCGATCACCGAGATCGCCCTCGCGATGGCGGCCTTCGGCCTCGGCTTCGGGCTGACCGTCACGCCTCGCTCCACGGCGGCCGTCGAGGCGGTGGGACGGCGTCACTTCGGCATGGCCTCAGCCACTGTGACCGTCGCGCGGATGATCGGCATGGCCGTTGGCCTCGCGATCCTGGTGGCGTACGGCTCCACGGTCATCGAGCAGCGATCGGCGATGGTCTACGAGACCCCCGACGCCTACAAGCAGTTCATCCCGGAGTACCTTCGCGACCGGCCGCTCCGCGACGGCCAGGTGGTGGACGCGCTGGAGAACTGGGCCGCCGGCGAAGCCGGCCGAATCATTTCGGGCCTGTTCGTCGTCGCGGCCGGCTTGATGGTGATCGCCGTGCCGCCGGGCCTCGCGCTCGGCGGTCGCGCCGCCCGGCGGCCCGTCACGCCCGTTGCCCCGGCAGGGCCGAACGCCCCGCTCTCCCAGGTCTCGGCTCCGGTCGGTCCGCATCTCGCCGCCGGTCGGCGGGCCGATGCCGACGAATCAGAAGGCACCGTTGCGCCCTGATCCGGGCCACGGCCCGCAGCGGGCGCCCGCCGAGCGCCGCGATGCCCATCCGGCCACGTCGCAGGCGAGCGGCGGGACCCGCATCGCCCTTCGCACGCCCGATGGCCTGCGCGAGTCGAACGACATCGATCACCTGCGCGCGGCCCTCGACGCTCCGGACACATGGGCATGGGTGGACGTGGTGTCGTCCGGCGCCGACGGCGTCGCCGAGATCGCGCAGCTGCTGGGCCTCCACCCGCTGATCGTCGAGGACATCAGCGAGGGCAATCAGCGCGCAAAGATCGAGGTCACCGACAACCTGGTCCACGTGGTCATGTTCGCGGTTCCGGACGGCGAGAGCCTGAATACGGTCGAGGTGGACTTCGTCCTCGCGAAGCGCTTTCTTCTGTCCGTGCATCGCGAGGGCTGGGAGCCGCGGTCGGTCCACCACCTGCGCGAAGGCCTGGTGGGCCCGATGGCCCGCGGCCCCGATCACCTGCTCTGGGCGCTCGTGGACGGCATCGTGGACGCGTATTTCCCCACGATGGATCGCATCGGCGACGAGATCGACGCGCTCGAGGACGATGTGATCACGGAGGCAAGCCGGAGCGCCCTCGCGCGACTGTTCGGCCTCAAGCGCGACCTGTTGGCCCTTCGCCGGGCGATCAGCCCGGTGCGCGAGATCTTCAACCAGCTGACGAACCGCGATCTCGCACTCATCGACGACGAGGAGATCATCTACTTCCGCGATGTGTACGACCACCTGATCCGGCTGACCGATGAACTCGACACGCACCGCGAGCTGGTGTCGAGCACGCTGGAGGTCTACCTGACCACGGTCAACAACAACCTCTCGTTGATCATGAAGCGGCTCACGGGCGTGACGGTCATCCTCGCCGGCGTGGGCGCGGTCGCCGGAATCTTCGGCATGAGCGAGGCGGCGGCAGCCATCGGCGGGGGCGAGGGCGGCGGGTTCTGGATCGTGACGGCCCTCACGTTCGTCGCCGCCGCACTGGCGGCGATCTTCCTGCGCCGGATCGGCTGGATCTGACCCCTGCCCAGCGGCAGCTCAGCCGCAGACGACGGGATTCGCGGTCGGGCGAGCCTCGTTCGGGTCGGCCGGGCCGCTGCTGATCGGGCGTGCCACGACCTGGGTCTTGCCGGGAGTCCCGCGCGGACCCTCCGAGGTCTGGAGCCAGAGCGTCTCGCTCTTGGCGGAGATCGCATCGTTGAGCGACAGCTGGTGCCGGCGGACCTGGTAGATCTCGTACAGGTACTGCATGTTGTCGCTGGTGTAGACCTGCACCAGCATCCCGATCATGGCGCGGCCGTTGCTGACCCGGCTTGCCTCTAGGATCGGGAGGAACATGCCCGCTCGGGCGTGGGCGTAGAGATAGGTGGCGCCCTTCTGGCCCGGCTGCGAGAGGCTCTGGATGTACATCGCGACGTTGCAGACGGGGTAGGTGTTCGGGCCGCCGGGCGGCTTGATGACCGGCAGGTCGATGCCGAGCGCCGGGACGACGACGCGCGTGGCGACCCGCGTGCCAGCGGG
>VGPE01000035.1 GCA_016875645.1 Chloroflexota bacterium | reverse complement strand
CGAGCGCGGATCGAAGCGATCCTGCCTCAATGAGCGCCCCGGCGAGCGCGGACCCGATCCCGCCTGCCAGCCCGGACGACCCGGCTCTGGTCGCGCGGCGGCGCCGGATCGCGAGCCTCTGGGGGGCGCTGGCGGGCGTCGGCGGCGTACTGGCCGCCGCCTCGGCGGGGCTGCCGTGGGTGGCCCTGCGCGCCGGCGAGATCAACGTGGTGAGGACCGGTGTCGACACGGGCGGCGATGGCTTGATCACCGGCGGCCTGGGGCTGCTGCTGATCGCGCTCGCAGCATGGGGGTGGCGCCGGCCAGAGGGGCCGCCGCGCCGTGCCGTGCCGTGCCGGGACGATCGCACTCATCGCGGGCTTCGTGATCATGAGCATCCCGGCGGTCGACTGGACCGACTTCCGACGGGCGATGTTCGCGATCGATGAGGCGATCGGTGCGCTCACCACACCCGAGATCGGCCTGTACGGCACCGCGGTGGGCGGCCTGCTCGCGATCCTGGGCGGGTGGCAGCTTCGGCGCGCCCTGCGGCTGGGCCTCCGCAGGAAATAAGGGCGAGATATGCGGCCACCGTCATGATGGACGAATGGCAACGAGAGAACGGCCAAAGGAGCGCGGCAACAGAATCGCTCGCGAGACCCTCGGCCGACTCGCCCAGGAGTTCCGCGATGCGCGCCGGGATCGAGGCTTGAGCCTCCGTTCAGTCGCCGTTGCGGCCGGCGTGGGTACGACCACCGTCTGGCGATTCGAGCGTCGCGCCGCGCGGAGCGTGAGCGCTACGCTGATCGCCCGGCTGCTGGCTGTCGTCGGCTTGGACCTCGTCGCGCGCGCCTACCCGGGCGGCTCGCCTCTGCGCGATGCAGGCCATGTCCGACTGCTTGAGCGGTTCCGGCGGCAACTGCATCCGTCCCTTATCTGGTCTACCGAGGTCCCGTTCCCGCATCCAGGCGATCAACGCGGCTGGGACGGGGCGGTCAAGGGGGCCTCGTGGCGGTACGGCGTCGAAGGCGAGACGGGCCCGCGTGATGCCCAGGCGCTGGGCCGGCGACTGGAGCTCAAGCGACGTGACGGCGCAGTTGACGGCGTCCTGCTGATCCTGCCCGACACGCGTGGCGTCCGCGAATTCCTTGCGGCGGCCGGGCCGATCCTCGTCTCGCTCTTCCCGGTCCCCGGCCGTCGAGCCCTGCAGGCGCTTCGGTTGGGACAGGATCCGGGCGGCAGCGCAATCATCGTGGTGCCGTGACGTCCGCTGTGTTCCGGACGCACAACTGACGACCGGCCCGGAGCGGGAGCGAACGCCAATGACGCCGGCCGTTGTCCGCCGGGGAACATCGGGACGGAACGAGGCCCGCTTTGTCCCACCTGGGGGAATTGGGCTGTTGGCCCTCGGTCGCTTGTTGTCTGCCAGGGAACTGATCGCGCGAGCCTGCCCCCGCGGGACCGCCCGGCGTCTGTCCTAGCTGGCCTCGTAGCGGTAGCGATCGCGTTCGCGAAGCAGTCGCCCGATCGGGTGGCGTGCCTCGTGTGACAGGACCACGGTCCAGCCCTCGTCGGAGGCGCGCGCGAAGAGCGAGTCCTTGACCAGAATGGAGGCCAGGGGGAAATCGTCGAAGGCGCTGACCCAGCGCGGGTTCGCGGCCCAGGGCCGCATGCACAGGTCCCCGAAGAAGCCGAGCACGCCGCGCGCACCGCGCACGATCACGGCCTGATGCCCCGCTGAGTGGCCGCCGGTCGGCACCACCGACACCCCCGGCAGGAGTTCCCGCTCGCCGTCCGCGGCGCCCTCCGCGCCCCACTCGCGAGCCAGCACGAGCTCGGGCTGGTCGTATGAAGCGATGAGTCGCGGATTCGTGCCGAGGGCGATCTCCCACTCGGCTCGCTGGGCAACGATGGTGGCGCGCGGGAACGCTCGCCTGCCGTCGGCCAGCAGCAGGCCGCCCGCGTGGTCGAAGTGCAGGTGGCTCATGGCGACCACGTCCACCGAGTCGGGCGCAAAGCCGGCGCCCGTCAGCGCCGGCACGATCGAGTCGCCCTTCACGACGCGCATCGCGCGCACCTTGTCGGTGATGCGCTCTCCGATGCCAGTCTCGACGAGAACCCGGCCCGCAGGCGTCTCGACCAGCAGGCAGTTGAGCGCCTGGAGGAGCCGGTGCTCGTGGTCGATCTCGTCGGTGACGAGCCGATCCCACAGCAGGCGCGGGACGGGACCGAAGAGCGCCCCTGCATCGGAGCGGAAGGTGCCGGCCTGGACCAGTGCGACCCGGGTGCCGCCACCGAGGTCGAGGGCCCAGTCGACGGCATCATTGATCGCCATCGGTCAGCTGTCCTCGCGCGTCCGGCGTCGCTGGGCGAAGTCGCGGTGGAACGCCGACGCTGTCGGCTCCGACTGGCCCTGGTACCTGGAGCCGAGGCCGGCCGAGCCGTACGGGCGCTCCACGGGGCTCGACATTCGAAAGAAGCTGATCTGCCCGATCCGCATCCCGTAATACAGCGCGATCGGAAGGTTGGCGACATTCGACAATTCGAGGGTGAGATTGCCTTTCCAGCCCGGATCGACATATCCCGCCGTCGAATGAATGAGAAGCCCGAGACGTCCCAAACTTGACTTGCCCTCTAATCGCGATACCAGATCATCCGGAAGTTCGACCCACTCGAGTGTCTGGCCGAGGACGAATTCGCCCGGGTGGAGGATGAACGGCTCGTCCTCCTCAATCCGGAGCAACTCGGTGAGGTCCGGCTGGGGGTCGCGGACGTCGATGAACGGGTAGCGATTGTTGCGGAAGACCCTGAAGCTGTGGTCGAGATGCAGGTCGACCGACGAGGGCTGCAGGTCGACCGAATCGTAGGGCTGGATGATGATCCGGCCGGCCTCGATCTGGGCGCGGATGTCACGGTCAGACAGAACGCTCAATCGACGATCACTCCTGGGCTCGGGGTCGACCCTGTCGGGGCCATCGTCGCAGACCCGGCGGTCAGCCGCGGGCGGCACGCCGGCGTGGCGGGTCGGTCGGACCTTCCTCGTCGCGTTCGGCGATGACGCGATCGACCTCGCGCTTGAGGTCCGCGAGGTCCTCGAAGCTCTGGTAGACGCTGGCGAATCGGATGTAGGCGATCTGGTCGATGGCCCGGAGCCGCTCCTGCGCCAGGTGCCCGATCCGCGAACTCGGGATCTCGCTGAGGCCGCTGGCGCGCAGCTCGGCCTCGATCTGGTCGGCAGCCTGGTCGGCGGCGCCATCGGGCACCGGTCGTCGCGTGAGCGCCTTCCGCAGGCCGGCGGCGAGCTTGTCGCGGTCGAACTCCTGGCGGGAGCCGTCGCGCTTGATGACCACCAGCCGGGCGGCCTCGACACGCTCGTACGTCGTGAACCGGGCCGTGCAGGCCGCGCACTCGCGGCGACGGCGTACCGTGGTGGAATCGTCGAGATCGCGCGAGTCAACGACCCGAGTGTCGCGACCGCCGCACTGTGGACAGCGCATGTGCCTCCGCCCGGTGGACGCACCACCCCTTGTGGTGTCAGTGGAGCCTACCACAAGATGTAGTGGGCCCCAGCGAGGACGACGCCCCGGTCCGCCCCTAGTCGGGGCGGACCGCGTTCCGCCGCCGGCGCAGCGAGGGCAGGTCCCTGGCCGGTCGCACAGCGTCGATGTCGGCCGCGTGCCGTGCGATGCCCGCGCGTGCGTGCACGACGTTGAGATAGCCCCGCTTGATGGCGGTCTCGGCCTCGGCCTGGCGGTAGTTCCCGCCCGGCGTCGAGAGGATCGCGCAGCCGTGCTCCACCATCTGCAGGGCCCGCTCGGCGCGGTCGATCTCCTCCACGAATGCGCGATACGCACCCGATGACGTGGCAGGTCCTCCCAGGTTCTGAGCCTCGGCTCCGAACTCCAGCATCCGCTCGAGCGCCTGATCAAGGCCCTCGCTGACAGACGCGACGTCCACCTGGTGTCTGCGGACCCGGTCAACCTGGATCACCATTGCGTCGAGCGTCTCGTCGAGCCGCCTCGCCAGGTCGCGCACGGCCCGTCGGAACGAAGCCAGCTCGCGCGACTCCAGTACCAGGAGCCAGGTCCGGAGCAGCAACAGGCCGAACATGGCCAGCGGTGCGACGAAGATCGCGAGTGGGATCAGCAGCTCGGTCGGCATGGCTGGATCTGTCTCTTCGTCGTCGCCGGCTAACCGCGCCGAGCGCGAAGTTCGGCCACGATCGCCGGGGCCACTGCGAACAGGTCGCCCACCACGAACAGGTCCGCGTACTCGCCGATCGGCGCGTCGGCGTCGCGATTGACCGCCACGATCGTTTCAGCGGTCTGCATGCCGACCTTGTGCTGGATCGCACCGGAGATTCCGAGCGCCAGGTACAGGGCCGGCTTGACGATCTTGCCGGTCTGCCCGATCTGATGGGCGTAGGGAATCCAGCCCGCGTCAACCGCGGCCCGAGTCGCCCCGACCGCGCCCTTGAGCTCGTCGGCGAGCTCCTGCACGATGCCGAATCCCACCGGGCCCGCGACTCCGCGCCCACCCGCCACGATGATCCGCGCTTCCTCGATCGGAGCCGCGGCACCGGCCTCGGCGACTCGCTGCACCACGTTGACGGCGGGCAAGGCCGCAGCGGCCGGCAGCACCGTCTCCACGACGCGGCCTGCCTCGGCCAGCGGCTCCGCCACGACCGCGTTCGGTCGGACCGTCACGATCCCGTGCTCACCGGCGAAGGTGCTCGACGTCAGCAGTCGGCCACCGAAGACGCTCATCTCGACCGTGGGGCCGCCGCCCTCCCAGCCGACGTCGATCGCGTTGACGAGCACGCCCCAGCCCAGCAGGGCGGACAGCATCCCGGCCAGGTCACGCCCGTCCGGTGATGCACCCACCAGGACATGGCTCAAACCTCGCTGCGCGATAAGGGCGGCAAGGCCGGGTGCAACGGCTGCGGCGGCCGCGTGGTCGGCGGCCTCCGGCTCCGATACGGCGTGGCTGAACGGCAGGTAGCCAACGAGCTCCGATGCCGCGCGCCCCGGATCGGCGCCGATCACGATGCCCTCGACCGGCCGGCCGGCCCGCTCGCCGATGCGACGAGCGATGGTCGCAACTTCGGCGCTGACGCGCGCGAGACCGCCGCCCGACTGGATTTCGCCGATGACCAGCAGTTCGCCGGCCATCAGATGATCCTCCGCGCGGCCAGGAAGTCCACGACCCAGCGAGCAGCCTCCGCCGGTGCCTCGCGGACGACCACGGTTGCTTCGCGCGCGGCGGGGGCGCGCGAGCCGGTCAAGCGCGTGGTGGCCACGGCGCCGCCGACCTGCGAGCCGTCAAGCCCCAGATCGGACAGCGAACGTGTCGCGATCTCGCGCGACCGCGCCGCCATGATCCCCTTGAGACTGGGGTAGCGCGGCTCCCCCAGAGCCTGGGTGGCCACCACCAGGGCGGGCAGCGGGGCGTCCAGGATGTCGTAGCCGGTGGGCGAAATGCGGTGGACACGGACGCGCCCATCGGCCGGCTCAACCTTTGCCGCGTACGACAGGTAGGGCAGCCCCAGCAACGTGGCGATCCCGGCTGCGACGATGCCGCCGCCGCCGTCGGAGGTGTCGGCCCCCGCGAGGATGAGGTCGTATTCCAGGCCGCGCAGCGCCGCGGCAAGGACGCGCGTCGTCGAGAGTGTGCAGGAGCCTTCCAGGGCCGGATCGGTGACGAGGACCCCCCGCGTCGCGCCCATTGCGAGCGCCTTGCGCATCGTCTCGGGCGCGTTGGCCGGCGCCATCGCGAGCAGGGTCACCTCGCCGCCGGCGGCCTCGGTCAGCTTGAGGGCGGCCTCGATGGCGTACTCGTCGTTGGCGTTGACGACGGCCGCCGATGCCGCGCGATCGACTCGCCCGTCGGGCAGCAGCCGCTCCTGGCCGGTCGTGTCGGGGACCGGCTTCATCAGGACGACGATTCTCAAGAACGGCTCCTCCGTGGCGCGCCGACCGCCGGGCGCATGATCGCGCGACCGGCCGAATTCCGAGGCCGTTTGGCGCAGTGCCGGCGCCGACCGGTTCAGCGCCCGCGGCGCAGGAGCGACCGGGCGATCACCAGACGCTGGATCTGCTGAGTGCCCTCGTAGATCTGGGTGATCTTGGCGTCTCGCATCATGCGCTCGACTGAAAACTCGTCGAGGTAGCCATATCCACCCAGGACCTGCACGGCGTCTGTGGTGACCCGCATGGCCGTGTCGCCGGCCACGAGTTTACACAGCGACGCCCAGAGGGCAGCCTCGGGTGACCCGGCCTCGATCTCGGCGCAGGCCTGGCACAGAAGCGCGCGCGGCGGCCGTTCCCGCCTCCATGTCGGCCAGGAGCGCCTGCACCATCTGCAGTTCGCCGATGGGCTTGCCGAACTGGATCCGCTCAGCTGCGTAGTTCACCGCCACGTCGAGCGCACCCTGGGCGATGCCGACCGCCTGGGCGGCGATGCCCGGCCGAGATCGCTCGAACGTGCGCATCGCGATGGCGAACCCCTCGCCTTCCTCGCCGAGGCGATTCGCGGCGGGAACGCGCACGCCGTCGAACGTCAACTCGGCGGTAGGTGACCCGCGGATGCCCATCTTGTGCTCCAGGCGCGAGACGGCAAAGCCGGGCGTGGCGGTCTCGACCACGAACGCCGACAGCCGCCGGTGCGACTTCTCGGCGTCGGGATTGGTGACCGCGAAGACGATCAGCAGGTCCGCCACGGATGCGTGGCTGATGAAGCGTTTCCCGCCGTCGATCACGTAGTGGTCGCCGCGCGGGCTTCGGACCGCCCGGGTGGCGAGCGCGGCGGGGTCGGAGCCGGCCGCGGCCTCCGTGAGCGCGAAGGCGATGAGCCGGCGGCCGGCCGCAAGGTCCGGCAGCCAGCGCGCCTGCTGGTCGTCGCTGCCGGCCAGCAGGATCGGCAGCGCGGCAAGTTCCTGGACGGCAAGGATCAGGCCGCTGGTGGCGCAGGCGCGGCTGATCTCCTCGATCGCGAGGCAGACGGTGAGCAGGTCGGCGCCGATGCCGCCGTACCGCTCCGGGAAGGGCAGCGCGAAGATGTCCTGGGCGGCCAGCAGCTCCTTGACATCCCACGGGAACTCGCCGGCCCGATCGATCTCGGCGGCGCGCGGCGCGATCCGTTCCTGCGCCAGTTCCCGAACGGCGTCGCGGAGGAGCCGTTGGTCCTCGGTCAGACCGAACGAGCCGGACGGAGAGCTGACATCGGCCATGGCGCCGATGCTACGGGACGCCTCCGAGCGAACGCCACCGGCGCGGGTTCACGGAGCAGGACGCCTGGGAACGCCACGCAGGAGACCGATGCCCACGAGCAGCCAGATCGCCGCCATGGGACCCACCAGGATCAGCATGTTGAGATTCAGCTCACGCGCCGTGTACCAGGGCAGGACGGCCAGGACCGCCATGAGGCCCGCGGGAATCGTGAGGACCGCAACCATGGCTCCCGACAGCCACATCGGCCAGATCCCGGGGCGATGGGCTGAGACCGCGAGCAGCATCACGGACACGAGAACGACGACCCCGACCGGCATCACCCAGAACATCAGGGGCCAGAAGAGCAGGACGACGCAGGCCAGCACGCCCGCCGACTGGCCGACGATCGCCGTCGTCGGCAACTGCATCACCACGCGGAACACGCTGATCGACAGCAGGAACGTTGCCACCATCATCACCGGGACGGCGGCTGACCCATCGCGATAGGTCCCGTAGGCGTCCGAGTGCACCGGGCCGTTGGCCGCGATCACGAGCGCCGCAACGAACGCGGCGAGACCGGCCAGCGCGGCGAACCCGAAGCGGTCGGCGTCGCGTGGGGCGCCCGGCACCTGCGGATGGAGGCGGGCGTCGATCGCGCCCCGCACGATGTCGAGCCGTTCTCGCGTTGACGGCTGCCGACCCGAGATCAGGACCCGGAACTCATCTTCGTACCGGTCCCGCCAGGGCCGCGGGTAGAGGCTGATCAGCCGGAACTCATCTTCGTACCGGTCCCGCCAGGGCCGCGGGTAGAGGCTGATCAGCCGGCTCATCGAGTCCCCCCTGCAGTCGCGAGAGCCCGACTCGGGCGAATGCGCTGAGTTGCTCGAGCTGGGCCGCCAGGGTGGTCTCACCCAGCCCGGTGAGACGGTACGGCCGGCGGCGGTCCTCCGGCTCGAGCGCCTCGATGAGGCCGCGCCGTTCCAGGCGAGCAAGGGCGCCATACAGCGTCCCCGGGCCCATCGGACTCCCGGAGATCGTCTCGACGTCGGCCATGATCGCGTACCCGTGCTTGGGTCTCTCGGACAACGAGACAAGGATGTACAGCGACGGCTCGGCGAAGCGTCCGAGTTCCTGGAGCCCTTGAGTCATCGCTGGGGGGACCTCTTTCGGGGTACTGATGGACGGTGGTGCGCGGTCTTCCGGCGTTTCGCGAAGGCGGGGCGACGGACACGTATATCGTGTGCCGTAATATAACCCGCGGTGACGGGCTGTCAAGGGCCGCCCGTGCCTTCGGGCGACGAAATCTCCCGACGAAATCCCCCGTTGACACGATCAGAACGATGTGGGGTACCGTACCACGCTATACCGCGGGCCGTTATCGCCGCTGGAGGGACCTCGATGCGTCGCCGACACCGATCCCGCCTGATGACCGCCGTCCTGGCGGTCTCGTTGTTCGTCATGCCGCAGGCGGCAGGAGCAGCGGCGCCGAGTCGCCAAGCGAAGGCGATGCTTCACGATGGGACCGGCGCCATGATCGGATGGGCCCTCTTCAGCGACTCCGGCCAGCGCGGCGTTCGGGTGGTGGTCGTCGCATGGGGGCTGGGCGAAGGGCTGCACGGCCTGCACATCCACGCGACGGGCAGCTGCGTGGCTCCCACCTTCACCTCGGCGGGATCGCACTTCAATCCCCTGAACACGCTCCACGGTTCGCACGCCGGCGATCTGCCGAACCTGCCGGTGGGCCCCAACGGCATCGGCCACCTTGTGACCTCGTCGACAGGCTTCACGCTGCTGCCCGGCCAGCTGTCGATCTTCGATAACGATGGGGCGGCACTCGTCGTGCATGCCGGTCCCGACGACTACGTGACGAACCCGACCGGCAACAGCGGCTCCCGCGTCGCGTGTGGCGTCATCGCACCGTTCGGCTCCGCACGCCTCGGGGGGACGTAGGGGCCAGAGGGCTGACCTTTCGTGCGCGGCGGAACCGCGTGATGCCAGAAACCGGGGCGCCTCGGAGCGGCGGCGCCGTCGGAGCGACGCGGACGGGGCTGCCCAACCCGGCATGAGTCGATAGCAAGCGCGTCTCCGCGCCTGGCGGTTCGGAGCCTCCGCCGCGATCGACCGGACGGGTATTCCCGGGCCTTCAGCGTGCTCATGGGGTGGTGGGGATGCTCGCAACAGGCAGTCGGCGGCCGATCAGAGCCGATTCATCGACCGGAGGACTGGCTGGCGCCTGATCGACCAGATCGACGCTTCGAACAGCCCCCGAACGCCGCTGGAGCGCCGGGAATATCCCTGGCGTCGATGGCCGGGGATGAACAGAGGCCGAGGGATCGCCCCGCGGCCTACCGCCCAATCGCGTAGGCGACCATCGAGCGGGGCGACGCTCCACCTTCGATCCGCCCCGTGTCGGGATGGAAGCGCACCACGTTCACCTGGCCCAGTTCCCAGTCCCCGGCCACCACCACGTCGTGGCCGAGGGCGCGCAGGGCAGAGACCGTCGCGTCCGGGATCCGTCGCTCCGCCACGACCCGCTTCGGGAACGCCTCGTGCGGGTAGAACGAGCTCGGGAAGTGGAGGGTGTGGAACAGCGGCGCGTCCATCGCCTCCTGCAGGTCCATCCCGAACTCCACGATGTTCAGGAAGACCTGGAGCGTGTGCTGGTCCTGCTGGTCACCGCCCGGGGTGCCCCACACCATCTCGGGCCGGCCATCGCGGGTCGCAAGGGACGGCGTCAACGTGGTCCGCGGCCGCTTGCCGGGCCGCAGCGAGTTCGGGTGCGAGGGGTCGAGATTGAACACCTGCAGCCGCGAGCCGAGCGGGAAGCCGAGGCCCGGCACGATCGGCGACGACTCCAGCCAGCCGCCCGACGGCGTTGCCGCGAACATCCGCCCATCGCCGTCGATGACGTCGATGTGGGTGGTGTCGCCGGCGGTCAGGGCCAACCCCCCGCCGACGAACTCGGCCGGGCGAGCGGCCGCATCTCCGGGCCGCATCTCGGCCGAGGCCCGCTCGCGGTCGATCAGGCCCCGCCGTTCCGCGCCATAGTCCGCGGACAGCAGCCGCGTCATCGGCACTTCGGCGAACTCGGGGTCGCCGTACCAGCGCTCGCGGTCGGCGAACGCGAGCTTGGCCGCTTCGATCAGCAGGTGCGCGTACTCGGGCGAGTTATGGCCGAGCGCGGGCAGATCGAAGCCCTCGAGCAACCGCAGCTGTTGGAGGAACGTCGGGCCCTGGGTCCATGAGTCGCACTTGAAGACGTCAAGACCCTTGTAACGGATGGTCACCGGCTCCTCGAGGCGCGTCCGGTATGCGGCGAAGTCGTCCTCGCTGATCAGGCCCCGGTTCGGGCGACCGGACGCGTCTCGGACCTCGGTCGTCCGCGCGAACTCGGCGAGCCGCGCCGCGATCGGGCCGCGGTAGAAGACGTCGCGTGCCGCCCGCAGCTCAGCGTCGCGGCCGCCGGGGCGCGCCCGGACCGCCGCGTCGAGCACCCGCTGGAACGTGGCCGCCCACTCGGGCTGGCGGTACCACCAGCCGACGTCGGGCACGCGGCCGTCGTCGAGACAGACCAGGCCGGTGCTCGGATAGGCATGGCGATACTTGCCCTCGTGGCGGGCGATCTGCTCGCGCAACGACGGGTACAGCGCGAAGCCTTCGCGCGCCAGCTCCACCGAGGGATCGAGGACCTCGACGATGCCAAGCCGGCCACCGACCCGAAGCGCCTCGAGGCAGGCGTCGAACGTGCCGGGAATCGTCGCCGCGAGGAGTCCGTCGCCCGGGATCATGTCGATCCCCTGCGAGCGGAACCACTCGATCGTCGCCGCCCGCGGCGCCGTCCCCTGGCCGTTGATGGCGAGCGGATTCGGCAGGCGGTCCTTCGCCGCTTCGGCTGGCGGACGCCACATCAGCATCGGGCTCTCGCCGCCGATGCCGCAGCTCTGCGGCTTGAGCACGGTCAGCGCGAACACTCCGGCCACGCCGGCATCCACGGCATTGCCCCCGGCGCTGAGAATCCGCAGGGCGATCTCCGAGGCGAGGTAGTGGCCGGACGAGACGACCCCGTACCGGCCCTGGATGACCGGACGCGTCGTGAATCGCGCCTGGGTGGTGATGTCGGCGGCGCTGTTGCTCACGGCGCGGCGTTCGCCGGGTCGGCGGTCGACTGGCCACGTGGCGCCTCGGCGAACCGTCGCAGGACGTTCTCGGTCACCGTGGATACCGTGTTCCGGTAGTCATACGCGGAGATGCAGCCGCGCCAGGCGATCGAGCCGACCGAGAACACGGCGCCGCTGTTCGGGTACTCCAGGTACACCATGTCGGAGCGCACGAACTGGTGCGTGGTGCCTGGCACCTGCGGGTCCGACGGGCGCTTGCCGCCACGACCCGGCATGTACCACATGACCTCCTCGACCATCGGCGAGTAGGCATCCGAGAAGCCGATCGACGAGCCCAGCAGGAGCGTGGTCTGCGGCGAGCCGAACTCCGGCTCGTAGCGATCGATTTCGTAACCGGCGGCGCCCCACTTGCACTGGAGCGAGGGCTGGTCGCCGATGAGGTCGCCTTCCACGCCTTCGAAGATGAACCGGACGCGAGGGTCGTAGGAGTCGGGCTGGCGCTTGTAGGGCACGGCGGTGTCGAACCCTGCGGCACTGGTGCCAACGCCCACGATTGTGTTCGGCGCCCGGCCGCGATTCCTCCAGATGCCGCCGGGCTCGCCCGTCGTGGAGTGATAGCGCTCGGCGGGCGGAACCTCGAACGGCCACGGCGCGGCCCAGCGGCGCACCTCCACCTTGTGCGGCTTGCCCGGCTCCCAGGATGTGACCCCGAACAGCGAGTTTCCCCCGAGGTACATGAAGCGGCCGCCCTCGCCCAGGTAGGTCTCGAGGGCGTCGAGCATCTGCGACGACCAATACTCGTGGTGGGACGAGCTGACAACGACCGAGTACGGCCGCAGCAGGTCGGCGCCCTCCGCCTGGAGGTCATGGTCGGTGATGTAGTCGACCTCGATCCCCTGGTGGTCAAGCCAGTCCACGAGGTAGAGGTCGGCCGGAAACCGCGGCGGCGCGGCCCAGATGCGGTAGCGGAACTTGGGTCGCATGTTGAGCATCGGCCGCAGGTACGACGTGTACACCACGCCCGAGCCGTCGACGTGGCAGTCGTACATGCCGTACAGCGCGTTCGCGTCGATGTACTCGTAGACCTCGCGGAACAGCGTGGGGTCGACATGAGGGGCGCCGCTGCTCCAATGGGCGTTGCCGTCGGCCTTCCACGCGCCAGGCCCGAGATCCGTGAAGTTCGCGTACACGTGGTAGGTCAGCGTCGACATCAGGACGGCGATCTTCGAGCGCGACGTCCCGCGCGGCGGGCGCACCGTGAAGGGGATATGGTCCTCGTCCTCGCCGGTCCGAAGCCAGGCCGCGTAGATCCCGCTCGGCAGGTCGTCGGGCACCCGGAACGCGAAGTCGACGCCCCACTTCGCGTCCTCGAGATCGTCGCGGTGGAAGTGGATGGCGCCGTACTCCTGCGGTGCCAGGCGGTAGGACGTCTCGCGACCGCTGAAGTTGTGGCCCGTGACGCCGCGCGTGGGCATGTTGACGGTCCAGCCGTGGCGGCCATTCGCGGAGGTGTCCGTCACGCGGTCGGTCGGGATGTCAGCCGAGAAGTCCCAGGCGCCCACGAGGTCGGGGCCCAATGCCGCCAGATCGTCCGGTCGCGCGGCCAGCCGCAGGACCGCCTCGCCCGAGAGCGTGCCGCGGAGCAGCCGCGGGCGGTCCAGCTTGCCGTCGAAGTGGCGGTTCGTCGGTCCGACGGCGGGCTTGTGGCCGGCCAGGATCAGCGGCCCGGCCCCGGTGGGCGGCCGGTTCGCGAGCGCGACCTCGATCGTGGCCGCCGTTTCGTCGTTCGGGAACCGGCGCAGTGGCTGCTGCCAGATGGCGGCCCGGCCGGCCGCAGGATCGACCGAGACGGCGAACAGGTACCAGGCGTAGCGCTTGACCGGTGCGCCCGTCGTGTGCGTCTCCGAGCCGACCGTCAGCGCAAGCGCACCCGACTCGTCGAGCGCGAGCGACCAGTCACCGCGCATTGCGATGACCTGCCCGCCACAACCGGGAAGCGTGGGATAGGCGAAGACGGTGAAGGTGAACGCCTCTCCGACCGCCCCGGCATCGAGTGGGATCTCGACGTAGGAGCCGCTGTGGATGTCCTCGTGCTTGCCGCGCCGGCGGCCATCCATCGAGGACACGATCTCGACCTGCTTGAAGCCCGGACCAGCGGGGTTGACGTCGCCGTGGATCAGGCGGACGAGCCGGGACTCGTACTCCGGGGAGTCGCAGCTGACCATGAAGCGGATCGTGTCGCCCGGGGCGACGGTGAGCCGGTCGGAGTAGCCGAGCAGTCGGAGGGTCACGGGTAGCGCTCCTGGTGTGGGGTCAGGCGAGAGGGCGTTCGGCGAACCGCCGCAGGACATTCTCGGTCACGCGCGACACCGTGTTGTCGTAGCCGTACGCCGACAGCGACGCGCGCCAGCAGATCGAGCCCGCCGAGAAGACGGCGCCCCCGTTGGGGTACTCGAGGTACGTCAGGTCCGAGCGCGAGAACCGGTGCGGCTTGCCGGGCACCTGCGGATCGCCGATGGTGGTGCCGTCGCGGCCCTGCTGGAAGTAGAGCTCGTCGTCGGTCAGCGACTTCTGCGACTTGTTGAAGCGGACCGACGACGCGAGCAGCAGCGTGGCCGCGGGCGTGCCCAGTTCGAACTCCAGGCGGTCGTATTCGTAGCCGGCGGCACCCCACTTCACCTGCAGGTTCGGCGTGTCGCCGACCAGGTCGCCGTCGATGCCGTCGAAGATCCACGCGGCCCGCGGGTCGTACGAATCCGGCATGCGCCGGTACGGCGAGCCCCGGTCGAACCCGGCCCCCGCGCACCCGATGCCGACGATCGTGTTCGGTGCCCGACCGCGGTTCCGCCAGGTGCCACCCTGTTCGCCGGTCATCGAGTGGTGGCGCTCGCCCGGCGGGGCCTCGAAGGGCCACGGCGCGCCCCAGCGGCGCACCTCCACCGTGTGCGGCCTGGCGGGATCGATCGTCGTGACGGCGAACAGGGAGTTCCCGCCCAGGTACATGAACCGGCCACCGTCGCCGAGGTAGGTCTCCAGGCCGTCGAGCATCGGCTCGGTCCAGTACTCGTGGTGGCTGCTCGAGAGCACCACCGAGTAGGGGCGCAGCAGGTCGGCGCCCTCGACGTGGAGGTCGTGGTCGGCCAGGACGTCGACCTCGAAGCCCTTCTGGTCCAGCCAGTCCACGAGGTAGAGGTCCGCCGCGAAGCGCGACGGGCAGTTCATCGTCCGGTAGCGGAACTTGGGGCGCGTGTTGAGGATCGGCCGCAACAGGGAGCCGTACGCGACGCCGGACCCGTCGTCGTGGCAGTCATAGGTGCCGTAGAGCGAGTTCTGCTCGATGTAGCCGAACACCTCGCGGAAGATGGTCGGGTCCGCCAGCAGCGCCCCGACCTGGTCCCCTGTCCAGTCCTCGTCGCGCCAGGCGGTCCGGCCAATGTCCGTGAAGTTCGAGTAGACGACGTACGTCACCGTGGACATCAGGACGGCGATCTTCGAGTGGTGCGTTCCCCTCGACGGCCGGACGATGAACGGCAGGTACTCCTCGTCGTCGCCCGCGGTCAGCCAGGCCGCGTAGACGCCGCTCGGCAGGTCGGCGGGGATGGTCAGCTCGAAGGAGACCGGCCAGCGGGCGTCTTCCAGGTCGTCGTGGTGGAAGTGGATCGCCCCGTATTCCGACGGCGCGAGCGACCAGGAGGGCTGGCGGCCGGTGTAGTTGTGGCCGGTGACCCCGCGGGTCGGAAGGTTGACCAGGCGGCCGTGGCGCCCGCGGCCGGAGACGTCCCGCACCCGATCGGTCGAGATGTCGAGGCCGAAGTCCCGGGCACCGGCAAGGTCGACGGCCAGCCAGCCGAGGGTGTCGGGTGCGGCCGCCAGCCGTGCCAGTTCGTCAGGGGCGAGCGAACGCGAGACGAGCCGGGGCCGGTCGATCCGTCCGTCGAAGTAATTCCGCGTGCCGCCGTCGGGCGCCGGGGAACCGGCCAGCCAGATCGTTTCGGCAAGCGTCCCCTGCCCGCCCAGATCCGCCGACACGAGCGCCGACGCGGGGTCGTCGGGCCACGTCCGGACCGGTCGCTGCCACAGCGTGACGCGACCGGCTCCGAGAGCGACCGCCACGAATGACCACTCCCAGCGCCGCATCGGTGCCCCGGCGAGGACCTGCCGTCCGTCGACCAGGAATTCGAGAACGCCGGCAGGATCGAGCCCGAGCGACACGCCGCCGAGGCTAGCGATCGTCTGCGCCCCGGCGCCCGGCAGGGTCGGCTGGACGAAGGCGGCGAACGTGAAGCCGCGCGAGGCCTCGACCCCCTCGACCGGCAGGAGGCCGTAGGAACCGCTTCGGATGTCGCGGTGCTCCCCTGCCCGCTCGGCATCCATCGCGGATGGGACTTCCACCTGCTTGAACCCTGGACCGTCGGGGTTGGTGTCGCCGTGGATCAGGCGGACCATCCGGCTCCGGTATCGGGCGTGGTCGGACGACACCATGAACCGGATCGTCTCCCCAGGGGCGGCGCCCAGGCGGTCGGTGTAGCCGACGAGCGGCAGCGAGATCCGCTGCGTCGGGTCGATGTCGCGATGACGGTACTCGGGGCGGGCGGGCGGACCCCCGGTTCCTCTCACGCGCGACGGGCTTTCGCCGCGGCACGCTCGAAGGCCTCCACGAACCCGTGCGCTGCCTCGATGGAGCGGGACGGGTGAATCGAGAGCCGGATGAACGGCCTCCCGCCCAGCAGGCCGTAACTCTGCCCCCAGCCCTCCTCGGCCATCTGGTGGTGGACGTCCTCCAGGTTGATCATCTTCGAGGTAAAGCCGATGACGCTGATGAACTTCGGGGCGGCAAGGCCCATGCCCGGAATGGACGTCACGCCCTCGGCGATGATGTCGCGCAGCTTGAGCACGTGCGCCGTGGACTGGCGGTAGCCTTCGCGGCCCAAGTTGCGGAACGTGGCCCAGGCGCCGGCCGCGCGCGAGCCCGGCTTCGTGGACGACGTCGTGTGAATGAGCGTCCGCTCGGTCGGGATCGCCTCGAACATCGAGCCGTCGTTGGCGAGGAAGAAGCCAGTGGCGATCGGAAGCAGGCCGAGCTTGTGGCCGTCGGTCATGATCGAGCTGACGCCCTTGACGGACAGGTCGAACGGCGGGATGTCGTAGCCCAGGTCGCGCATGAACGGCAGGATGAAGCCGCCGAACGCCGCGTCCACGTGCAGGTAGAGGCCCTTGCGCCACGCGAGGTCCCCGAACGCCTCCACGGGATCGAGCGTGCCGAAGGTGCCGCCGGGGGCGGAGCAGATCAGGCCGACCGTCCGCGGGGTGATCGCCTTCTCGACGTCCTCGATCCGCGGCAGGAACGTCTCGTTGTCGACGCCGACTTCGACCAGCTTGATCTTCATCAGTTCCGCCCCGAGTCGGAACGAGAAGTGCATCGTGACCGGGGCGACGATCTCCGGCTCCGCCTGCTTGCCGGTGTTGCGCGCGAGGCGCATCGATGCGAGGTTGGACTCCGTGCCGCCGGTCGTGATGAAGCCGGACGCGGACGGATTCCCGAGCAGCGACGCCATCATGCCGACCGCCTCACGCTCCATCGAGAGCGTGCCGAGCTCGGACTCCTCGGCCCACTCGACGAAGAAGCGGCCGGCGGTCATCGCGTCGATCTTGCGGCTGATCGCGGACGGGATCCCCGAATAGGTGATCGAGAAGTTCTTCTCGATGTCGAAGCGGTTGCTCTCGAACCGCTCGCGGACCTGGGCCAGCACCTCGTCCTCGGGCCGGCCCTGCTCGGGGAAGTCCGTTCGCGGCACCGGCGGAGCGTCAATGTGGCCGGCGGGCAGGTCGAACTCGGCGGTGGGCATCCCGGATCCTCCTTGCGCCGGTGGCCGGACCGCGTGCCCGGAGCCCACGGCGTCGCGCCTCCACAGCGTAAGGCCCACGAGAACCGCGGTGCAGGCCGGCTGGACCGGACTCAGCGACC
>VGPE01000034.1 GCA_016875645.1 Chloroflexota bacterium | reverse complement strand
AGAGGATGGCGGGCACCGACCCGCGGAGCCGCCAGCGCGCCGGGACGCCGGCCTGGTCTCGGTCGTCCCAGTCCACCAGCACGAGCTGCTGTGCCAGGCGCTCCGGCGGTCGAAGACCGACCACCATGCGGTTGTCCCAGGTGGAGCTGTTCTGACCCGCCGCAATGGGGGCACCGATCACAAGGATCGCATCGCAGCCGTCGAGGAAGCGCTCCGCCGGGCCACCGGGCGTCCACGAATGGCCCATGGCCAGCGGGTGGTCGTCGGGCGGGATGCCGCGGGTCAGGCCGTCGGTGAAGACCGGTGCCCCGAGCGCCTCGGCGATCGTTGGGACCACCGAGGCCGGGTTGGCGGCGAGGGCTGAAGCGCCCGCCACGATCGCGACCGTGCCGGCGCCCGCTAGGAAGGACGCCACCTCCGCGATCACCGACGCGTCCACGTCGTCCGGCGTCGCGGCCGGCGAGCGGTCGGGCGGCTCGTCGGCCGGGCCGTTCAGCAGCCGGTTCGGGATCTCCAGTACGGCCGTGCCCGGCCGCCCGGACTCGAGAATGTCGAGCAGGTCCAGGGCGGCCGGACCGATCTCGCGGGCATCCTCCACGACCCGGTGGTAGCGCGCTACCGAGCGCAGCACGTCGGCGTGGACCCTGTCGTGCTCCAGGAGGAAGAGCAGGCGGTCCTGCGCCGCCGTCGCCTCGGCGAGGGGCGTGGCGGCATTCGTGAGGCCGGCCGCGGGGACGCTCGTCGCCACCGCGGTCCCGCCCGTCGCCCAAGCAAAGCCGAGCGCCGAGAACGTGTTGCCCTGCTCGTTGCGGCCCACGATCGGCCGGATCGACGGGACATCATTGAGGGCATCGAAGATGGGGTAGGCGCCGTGCCCCGGGATCCCGAACAGGTGCCGGACCCCGCGGGACTCGAGCGCCGCGAGCAGTGCGTGGGCCCCGGTGCGGGTGGCGATGGCAGGCTGGCCGGTCATGCCGACAGCATGCGCTCGATCGTGGCCGGGATGCTGAGCGAACGCGCAGTACCGCGGGGCGGACACAGCCCGGGTCACACCGGCACTCCGACCCGCGCCAGAATGGGCCAGCCGCAGTCACGAGGAATCGCGCATGCATGGCATCGCCCCGCGCGTCCAGTACGGCTGGTCCAGCCGCGACCCGCTCATGACCGTCGGCTCCGGCGCGGTGCTGGAGCTTTCTTTCCGCGACGCCTCCGACGGCCAGGTCCGCCCGACCTCCGCCGCCGAAGAGCTGAACCGCCACGAGGACGGTCGCAGCAACCCGATCACCGGCCCCATCGTCGTGGAGGGCGCTCAGCCCGGCGACGTGCTCCAGGTCGACGTCCTCGAATTCGAGGTCGACACGTGGGGCTGGACCTGCTCAGCGCCAGGCTTCGGCCTGCTCGCCCAGGACTTCCCGGACCCGATCCTGTGCCACTGGGAGATCCGCGACGGCTTCGCCGCGGCGCTCGGGCTGCGGGTGCCCACCGCGCCATTCCCGGGCGTCCTCGGCACGTGCCCGGCGGGCCCGGGGCAGCCGTTCTCGGTCATCCCGCCCCGCGGCGTGGGAGGCAACCTGGACATCCGCCAGCTCGTGGCGGGCGCCACGGCCTACCTCCCGGTCGAACTCGCGGGCGCCTGGTTCGGGGCGGGCGACGGGCACGCCCGCCAGGGCGACGGCGAAGTGTGCGGCTCGGCGATCGAGACCGAGTCGCGCGGTCGCCTCCGGCTCACGCTGCGACGCGACCTTCACCTGACGAGCCCGGCATTCGAGACGCCGGCGGAACCCCGGGCCGCTGGTGCGATGTTCGGCACGACCGGCGTGGAGCCCGACCTGATGCTCGCCTCGCAGAACGCCGTGCGCCGGATGATCGAGTGGCTCGTGCCCCGGTACGGCGTCACGCCCGAAGACGCCTACCTGCTGTGCAGTGTGCTCGTGGACCTGCGCATCAGCGAGGTCGTGGACGCGCCCAACTGGGTGGTGACGGCGTTCTTCCCGCTCGACCTGGTCGAGCGAACCCGCTGACCGGTCGCCTCAGGCGTCCACCACGCGCTCCCGGCGCAGCGGCGTGGTGAAGCGCAGGAAGTAGCCGTCGGGGTCGGCCACGCGGAAGTCGCGCGCCTTCCACGGCCGGTCCTGGATCGGCTTGACGATGTCGACCCCCAGCCCTCGCACCCGGGCGTAGAACTCGTCGATCGCCTCCACCTCGATCGAGATCTCCACCCCGGTCCCGCGCGGGAACCGCCCGATCTCGGGCGTGAAGTAGTGGGGCCCGGCCGTTGCGTGCCCGTCTCCCTGGAGGTCGATGATGTTGTCGCCCAGGGCCAGCATCTGCCAGTCGCCGTACTCGCGCACCAGCCGGAACCCGAGCGCCTCGTACCAGGCGCGGCTGCGCGCGAGGTCGCTGACGAAAAGTTCGATCTTGGTCATGGCCCGATGATACGGACGATCGCGTCGTCGGCACCAGCCGGGCCAAGCCGCTCAGGCCCGCCGAACCGTTCAGGCGAGGAAGCGGCGGGCGAAGGTCATGACGCGATCGAGTGGCATGTCGCTGGTTCGGCGCATGTAGAACCGTTGGACGCCGGCGTCCTGCATCGCGGCGATGGTGTCGGCGGCCTGCCCGAGGTCAGCCGGGAACGGCAGGACCGTCGAGCGCACGACGGAGTCGCGCGGCCTCCCGATGGCATCGAGGGCCGCGTCCAGACGCACGAACGCGGCGCGAATGGCCCCGACGTCCGTGATCTGGTCGAGGTTGAGCTCGTCGCTGAAGCGCGCCGCGAGGGAGACCGTGCGAGGCTTGCCCTCGCCGCCGACCACGATCGGCGGTGGCCGTCGTCCGCGCAGGTACGGGCCCAGCGTGGCGTCCACCGAGTAGTGCGCGGTCGTCTGGCGCACGTGCTCGCCGGCGAGGAGCGAGCGGACGATCCCGAGCTGTTCCTCCAGCAGGTCGAAGCGCTCGGGCCATGCCGGGAGCGGCAGGCCGAAGGCCTCGTGCTCGCGGACGTACCAGCCCGCGCCCATGCCGATCTCCGCTCGTCCGTCACTCATCTCGTGGACCGTCGCCGCCGTGCGGGCCAGGAGGCCGGGGTTGCGGAACGTGACCGGCGACACGAGCGTCCCGAGCTGGATCGTGCGCGTCTCCCGGGCGAGGCCCGCCAGGCTCATCCAGGCCTCGGTGATCGTATCGTCGGAGTCGTCCACCGGGAGCAGGTGATCGCCCCGGAACATCGCCGTGAACCCCAGGTCCTCCACGAGCCGCGTCGATTCGAGAAGATCCGCGTACGAGCGGCAGATCTGGAAGCTGAGCTGCACACGGAACTCGGGAGTCACCGTGCGATCGTAGCGTGGGCGGCGCGCTGGGCGTACGGCCCTCAGTCGAGGGGCACCAGCCGCAGCGCGTTCCCGGACAGCACCTTGACCAGCACGTCGTGCGGCAGGTCCAGCGACGCGAGGAAGTGCAGGTGCGCGTCGTCCCAGAAGTCCCGCCCGAACAGCACCCGGTCCTGGCGGCGCATGATGAACTCGCGGGCGTGCGCGGGATCGCGCGAGAGCGCCGTGAGCGCGGATGGCGCCGAGAGGTCGCACCACAGGTTCGGGAACCGATCGAGCAACGGCTCCAGCCGCCCGCCCGGCACCAGCGGACCGCGCGGGTACATCTCCCTGCGGTCGGCGTCGCCGCTCAGGTGTCGCCAGAAGCCGGGCGCGTGGCCGATGAACGTGGTGTCCGGGCACTTGGCGACGAATCGCTCCACCACGTCGAAGTCACCGCCGTACCAGTAGGGCCGCGGGCCGCCGCCGACCTGCTCCCCGCCCGGGTTCGGCAGCTCGATCTCCAGGTGGAAGATCACCGGCAGCCCCAGTTCGCCGCAGGCGCGGAACATGGCGAGCATGTCGAGGTCGTCGTACATGAGCCGCAGCTTGAGTTCGCCGTAGACGCGGACGCCGACCGTGTCGACGGCCGCCCGGAGGCGGTCGATCGCGTCGGGCCGGCGCGGGTCCACCGCCCAGGCGGGGACGAACCGGTCCGGGTAGAAGTCCACCGCGCGCACGACGTCATCGAACGGCATGCCCACCAGGTTGGGCGACAGGACACGCTCCGCGCCGGCCACGAACTCGCGTTCGGGCCCCTCCCACGTCAGCAGCCACGCGCGCTCGATCCCCAGCGCATCCATGTTGCGCACGGCGTCATGGATGCTGTGGCCGTAGTAGCTGACGTGGGAATGGGCGTCGATGATCCGGTAGCCCGCGAGGGCCGCCGGCCGCTCGATCGTGATGCCCTTGAGCGTCGTCGCCACGGCTGTCTCCCCCTCAGTCCAGCGGCACCAGCCGCGTCGCGTTCCCCGCCAGGACCTTCGCCAGCACGTCGCGCGGCAGGTCCAGCGACGCGAGGAACGCCAGGTGGGCGTCGTCCCAGTAGTCGCGCCCGAACAGCACCCGGTCCTGGTAGCGACGCAGGAATTCGCGCGCGTGCGCGGGATCGCGCGAGAGCGCGTTGAGGGCGGATGTCGCGGCGAGGTCGCACCACAGGTTCGGGAAGCGGTCCAGCAGCGGCGCCAGCCGGCCGCCGGGCACGACCGGTCCCCGCGGGTACATCTCGGGCCGCTCGGCATCACCGCTGATCTCGCGCCAGAACCCGGGCGCGTGCCCGATGAACGTCGTGTCGGGGCACTTGGCGAGGAACCGCTCGACCACGTCGAATCCGCCGCCGTACCAGTACGGGCGCGGGCCACCGCCGACGATGGAACCGCCCGGGTTCGGCAGCTCGATCTCCAGGTGGAAGATGACCGGCAGCCCCAGCTCGCCGCAGGCGCGGTACATCGCGATGAGGTCCAGGTTGTCGTACATCAGCCGCAGCTTGAGCTCGCCGTAGACCCGAACGCCGACCGTCCGCACCGCCGTCCGGAGCCGGGCGACGGCATGGGGCCGGCGCGGATCGACCGCCCAGCCGGCCACGAACCGGTCCGGGTAGAGGTCGACCGCCCGGATCACCTCGTCGAGCGGCACGCCCAAATGGTTGGGCGACATGAACGCGTGGTCGCCGATCCCGTACTCGTCCTCTGGCGCCTCCCACGTCAGCAGCCAGGTCCGCTCGATGCCCAGCGCATCCATGTTTTGCACGATGTCGTGGACGCCGTGGCCGTGGAAGTTCATGTGGTTGTGGGCGTCGATGATCCGCAGCCCGTCGAGCGCCGCCGGCCGCTCCACGGAGATCGGCCTGACCGCCTGGAGACTCACGGTCCCTCCTCCTGCATCGTGCGCGCAGCGCGGCGCGTTCCGGGCTCGGCCACGGCATGATGGTACGGTGACGACCACGCCCCGAATTGGCACGCCCAGCCTCGTCGAGGTCACCGTGTCGGGCCACCCCGACGCGCTGGGCGCGGCACATGGGGAGGCGCTGCGCGACACGATCGCGGCCGTCTACGCGTGGCGTGTGGGCGAGATCGTCGCGGCCACCGGCGAGGCCGAGGCGGACGTCCTCGCCCGTGCCGCCCGCTACCTCCCGGCAGCCGAGCGCCTCGCGCCCGACCTCGTCCGCGAGGTGCGAGGGATCGGCCGCGGCTCCGGGCTCGGCTTCGAGCGGGCGCTCTTTTTGCAGGTCGCGACCGAGGTCTCGCTCGAGCCGGTCGCAGGCCGCTCGGCCATCGGGGTTGCCGGCCCGGATCGCCCGGAGGGCCCGCTCGTCGCCCAGAACTGGGACCAGCCGATCGAGAGTGGCGGCAAGCAGGTCGTCCTTCGGCTTCAGCCCGCTGTCAGGCCGGAGATCCTGCAGTTCGCACACGCGGGCGTGCTCGGCTACATCGGGCTCAACGACCGCGGGCTGGGTCACGTCGGCAATCAGCTCTACACGTCGAGGCCGGGCCGGGTGGACGGCCTCACGCAGTACTTCGTGAACCGCCGCCTGCTCGAGTTCGACGACCTCCCATCGGCGCTCGGCTGGCTGGCGTCCGCGCCAGTCGCGTCGACGTGCAATTACCTGATCGGAGACGCGAGCGGGGAACTGGCAGACGTGGAACTCGGCGGCGGCAGCGCTCACGTCCAGGCGCGCGGCGTGGCCCTCGCGCACACGAACCACTACCTGCTGGCGCCGTTCCTCGCCACCGACACGCACCGCGACGTTCTGGCGGACTCACCCGCGCGCCTGGCCACCATGCGCGCCGGTCCCCTCGGGGTCGGGACCCTGCGCGATCACACGGGCCACCCGGCGAGCATCTGCCGCCACGAGGACCCGCCGGGCCTCACGACCCGGGCGTCGATCGTGCTCCGGCTGGCGGCCCGCGAGATGTCCGTGGCGGCCGGTCCGCCCTGCGTCACGCCCTACACCACGTACGGGTTCGGCAGCGCGTGATCCCCGCCGACCGCATCGCGGCCGAATTCCCATTCGCACGCGAGGTCGTCTATCTCAACACCGCGGCGGAGGGCCTGCTGCCCCGGAGCGGCCGCGATGCGCTGCTGCGCTACGCCGACGACAAAGCGCGCGGTGATCAGGGCCGGCCTGCCATGTACGCCACCGAGGCTCGCCTGCGGTCGCAGGTGGGCGGTCTCCTGGGCGCGCGCGCAGACCAGGTCGCGTTCGTGCCCAGCACGGCGCGCGGCATCGATGCCGTTCTCGGGGCGATCGCATGGCGGCCCGGCGACAACGTGGTCACCGGGGACGCGGAGTTCCCGACGAGCATCACGGGCCCCCTCCGACTCGCGGACCGGGGCGTGGAGACGCGCGTCGTCCACGCGGTCGGGGGTCAATTCGACCATGGCGCACTCGAGCGTCACGTGGACGCCCGAACCCGGTTGGTGATCGTGAGCCAGGTCAGCTTCCGGACCGGCTTCCGGGTCGACCTCGCCCGGATCGGCGCCGTTGTCCGCGACCGGGGCGCGCTGCTGCTCGTTGATGCCACGCAGGCATTCGGGGTCGTCCCCGTGTCGCTCGCACCGGCGGACTTCCTGGTCGCAAGCACCTTCAAGTGGGCGCTGGCCGTCCACGGGGCTGCGCTCCTTGCGATCGCCGACACGGTGCGCGACATCGAGCCCGCGTTCGTCGGCTGGCGGGGCATCAGCGACCTCTTCGAGCCCATCCACCACGAGCGCTACACGCTCTGGCCGGACGCGCGTCGCTTCGAGGAAGGGATGCCCGGCTTCGGAGCTCTCTACACGCTCGACACGTCGCTGGGCGTGCTGGCCGACCTCGGCCCCGACACCGTCGGGGCAACGGTCGCCGCTCGCGTCGCGGCGGTCATCGCCGGCCTCGAGCGGTTGGGCATCGAGACGCTCGCCTCGCCGGAGCCGTCGGAGCGCGCCGGAATCGTCGCCTTCGAGACCGGCCAGGCACCCGAGATCGCCGCCCAGCTGTCCCGCGGCGGCGTGTACGTCTGGGGCCGCGACGGGCGCGTCAGGATCTCACCCCACTTCTACACGTCCGCGGCCGACATCGACACCCTGCTGGAGCGGCTGGCCGCGGTCCTCGGCCGCTGAAATCGTCGAACGCGGAATCGTCGGCCGCTGAAGCGACCGAGGCCGGCACGGTCGCCCGACTGGCCTCGCGCGGGCCCGGATCGATCAGCCCTGTGGCTCGCCGACCCGGAAGAAGACCTCCTTGCGCTGGGTGTACTTCTCGATCCCGACGCCGCCGTAGCCGGAGCGCTTGTAGCCGTGGCCCGGCGCCTCGAGGACGCCCGACGAGAACCACTGGTTGACGTATACCTGGCCAGCTTCAAGCCGGCGCGCCATCGTCCAGGCGGTGTCGAGGCTCCGCGTGAACAACCCCGCCGACAATCCGTACGAGGTCGCGTTGGCGACCGCGACCGCCTCGTCGAGCGTGTCGAAGGGGAACACTGCAACGACCGGGCCGAAGATCTCCTCGGTCGCCACGCGGCACGACGGGGAGACGTCCGCGATGATCGTCGGCGGGATGAACGCGCCGGCGGATCGGAACGGATCCGTGTACGGCGCCCCGCCCGTCACGATCCGCCCCTCGGAGCGGCCGACCTCGATGTACTCCCAGACCTTTGCGGCATGGCTTGCGGCGATGACCGGTCCCAGCTGGGTGTCCGGGTCGAGCGGGTCGCCCACCTTGAAACCCTCGGCTGCGGCCCACAGCCGGCCCACGAACTCCTCGTAGACGGGCCGCTGGACGAGGATCCGCGAGCCGCAGACACAGATCTGGCCGGTGTTGCCGAAGGCACCGAGCGAGCTCCAGAACACGGCCTGGTCGATGTCGGCATCGGCGAAGACGACGTTGGGGTTCTTGCCGCCGAGCTCGAGGGACACGCGCTTCACGGTCGCCGCCGCCTGCTCGAGGATGCGCGAGCCGGTCTCGATCCCGCCGGTGAGCGAGATCATGTCGACCCGCGGGTCGACGACCAGCGCCTCCCCGACCACGCCGCCCGAACCGGCGACCACGTTGACCGCCCCCGGCGGCAGGTCCGCCTCGAGCAGCAGCTCCGCGAGGCGCATGAACGTCAGCGACGCGAGCTGCGCCGGCTTGACGATCGCCGCGTTGCCGGCGGCAAGGATCGCGGCCATGCGCTGGACGCCGGTCCACAGCGGACCGTTCCAGGGCAGGATTTCGGCCACCACGCCGAGCGGTTCGATGAACTCATGATGGATGACCGCGGCATCCGGCATCTCCGCCGCGATGCCACGGGTCTGCCGGGCGCGCCCGGCGAAGAACCGCAGCGAATCGAGGCTGATCGCGAGGTCGCTGTAGTGGACCGAGCCGATCGGCTTGCCGGCATCGACGCTCTCGAGGAACGCCAGCTCGTCGGCATGGCGCTCCATCAGGTCGGCGATGCGGAGCAGGAAGACGCCCCGGTCCTTCGCGGTGGTCCGGCCCCACGGGCCCGCGTCGAAGGCCCGGCGCGCGGCGGTGACCGCGTCCGAGACGTCTGCCGCGGAGGCCTGCGCGATCGTTGCGATCGCCCGGTTGTCACGCGGGCTGATCGACGGGAAGGCTGCCCCGTCGCGGGCCGGCACGAGCCGGCCCCCGATCAGCAGCGGATAGGTGTCAGGGCTGATGAGCGACCAGCGGGAATCGGCCGCGACGTCGGTGCCCGCGGCCCCCGGAGCGGCTGGCGCGGTCATCGTGGCCGCGCCTACGCCGTCACGAGCTCGCCGGCGATCGCGAGCGCTTCGTCGACGGACTTGTCCTCATGGATGATGGCCGCGAGGCCGCGGGTGACGGCACCCGGATCCTGCGCGCGCCAGATGTTGTTGCCGATCGCGACGCCCGACGCCCCGCCCAGCACGATCGCGTCGTACACCTCCTGGTAGAGGGCGCGGACGGAGTCCTTCTTCGACCCGCCAAGGACCACCACCGGCACCATCGCGTACTCGACCACCTTGCGCATCCCCTCGGGGGTGCCGGGGTAGAAGGTCTTGATGATGTCGGCACCACTCTCGGCGGCGACCCGGGCGCCGGCCGCGATGATCTCCGGCGAGCGGAGGTCGGACCGGGCGAAGCTGCCGGGGATCGGCTCCGCGATATACGGCAGACCAACGGCCGCCGCATCAGCGGCGAGCCGCATCGCGCGAATGACCGAGTCATCCTCGCCGAACGGATAGACCATCGACTTGACGGCATCGGCGCCCACCATCAGGGCGCGTTCGACGGCCTTCTCGAGGAACGGGCTCTCGGTCTGGACGCTCGCGACCACTGCGGCCGCGCCGAAGTCGTCGGCGAAGTTCTGGATCGAGCCGATCGGCGACAGGAACGCGTCGGCGCCGGCCGGGACGACCTGGCGGCACGTCTTGCCGTAGCGGACCAGGCCATCCACCGGCTCGTTCATGAACGCGGTGTGGTCCATGGCCACGATCAGGATCCGGCCGTCCGGGCGGAGAAGGCGATGCATGCGGCGCTTCATCAGGTGTGTTCCCTTCAGCCCTGCGCGGGCTCCTGCGTGACGACGATCCGGTACGTGCCGGGCTTGATCGCGTGGTCCATGGCCTCGCGCAGGCGCGCGAGCGGGTAGGTCGCCTCCACCAGCGGCGAGAGATCGACGCCGCCGTAGCGGATCAGCCGGGTCGCCGTGTAGAAGTCCTGCTGCTCCTTGGAGACGACACCGAACACGCCGGTCTCACGGTTGTGCATGGGGTTGGGCTGGATCGTGAACTCGGGCTCGGGGTGAGCAGCCGCGAAGAGGACGTACCGGCCTCTCTCGGAGAGCATGCCCATGCCCTGCTCGTTGGCCTTCTGGTGGCCGATCGCCGCGATCACGGCCTCAGCGCCGCGGCCCTCGGTCAGCTCCTTGACGCGCGCGACCGGGTCCTCCCAGCGCGCGTCGATCACCTCGTCGGCGCCCATCAGCTTGGCCTTCGAGAGCCGGTCGGGGTCGATCTCGCTGACGATCACCCGCGCGCCGTGCTTCTTGGCGGCGAGCACGTTCATCAGGCCCATCACGCCCGCGCCGAGAACGACCACGTCCTGGCTGACCCGCAGGTCCAGCAGACGCGCCGCGTGGAGGGCGCAGCTGAGCGGTTCGGCGAGGGACGCGATCTCGTAGGGCGCGTCGCCGATGCTGTAGACCCCGTTCACGGGGTGCACCTTGTACTCGGCGAAGCCGCCCGGGCCCCACGCCTCGCCGTACTTGACGGCCCCGGCGTAATGGAGCTTGCAGCCGCGATCCTGGCCGGTCAGGCACCAGTGGCAGCGGCCACAGGAGGACGGTCCGATCGCGACGCGGTCGCCGATCGAGAGCTGGTTCGCGCCGCCGGGGCCGATCGCCACGACGTCACCCGAGATCTCGTGACCGCCGACGAACGGGAACGTGTTGTGCTGCACGCCGCTGTAGGAGCGCTGCTCCCAGGTGCAGATCGCCGTGGATCGCAGGCGGACGAGGCACTCCTTCGGACCGGGTTGTGGCGTGGCGACGGTGCGCATCGAGATCGCACCGGGCGCGCTCATGGCACCGATCTCCATGGTTGCCGGCAACGTCGCGTCGACGCGCTCGGCCGTCAGTGTCGCCATCGGCAGGCTCCCTCTCAGGGTCGACATCCCCGCTGCAAATATTTGCAGCAATTATTCCTGCGTCTCGCGACATTCTAGCCGCGTGGCGCAATGGGGTCCAGTGCCGAATGGACGGACGCCAGCTGCGGGGACACCCCGCGACCCCAGCTCGGCCGCCGGCGCGAGCCCTCCGCGTCGCGAACTAGCCTGGTCGCAGACGCCGGCCGCGCGCGCGGCCGCGCCCTGCCGGGCGCGGGTTCGCACCCAGCAGCGTGAGCGGCTCCGGTACCGTGACGGCAATGACGCGTGCTCGTTCCGATGACTGGTTCCGATCAGCCGCCTGGCTCCGGAAGGTTGCCGGCAGGTCAGGCTGATCGCAACCCTGTCAGACCGCGTACCGCAGCGCGGCTGGCGGCGCTACCGCCCCTCGTACACCTCGGGGTTGACCGGGGTCGGCAGTCGCTCTCCGCGGACGCCGGCCAGCAGGTTCTCGGCGGCCATGACCGCCATCTTCGCCCGGGTGGCCCGCGACGCGGACGCGATGTGCGGCACGACCAGGCAGTTCTCGAGGGTCAGCAGCGGCTCGTCCACGGGCATCGGCTCGGGATCGGTGACGTCCAGGCCGGCGCCCAGGATCCAGCCCTCGGACAGCGCACGGTAGAGCGCCCGCTGGTCCACCACCGGCCCGCGCGAGGAGTTGACCAGTACGGCGGTCGGCTTCATCGAGCGCAGCCGCTCCTCGTTGACGAGGTGGCGCGTCTCGGCGGTGAGGTTCGTGTGGAGCGACACGAAGTCGGAGCGCGAGAACAGCTCGTCCAGTGGCACGCGCTGCGCGCCGATCTCCGCCACGACGTCGGCGGGCGGGTCCATCACGTCGTGGAACAGGACGGTCATGTTGAAGCCGCGCGCACGGCGCGCCATCGCCTGGCCGATCCGCCCGAAGCCCACGATCCCGATCGTCGCGCCCCAGACGTCCGTGCCCAGCAGCAGCAGCGGCCCCCAGGTCTTCCACTTCCCGGCGCGGACGTAGCGGTCGCCCTCGGCGACGCGCCGGCCGGCGGCCATCAGCAGTGCGAACGCGAGGTCCGCGGTCGTCTCCGTCAGGGCGCCCGGCGTGTTGCCGACGGCGACGCCGCGGGCGGTCGCCTCGGGCACCACGATGTTGTCGAAGCCGACCGCATAGTTGCTGACGACCTTGAGCTGCGGGCCGGCCCGGTCGAGAAACTCCGCGTCAACCCGGTCGGTCAGCAGCGCAAGTACCCCGTCCATGCCCTCGATCGAGCGCAGCAGCTCGCCGCGCGGCGGCGGCATCTCGTCGGGCCAGATCGTGGCGTCGGCGGCCGCGAGGATCAGGTCCAGGCCCTCGTCGGGAATGCGCCGGCTGACAAACACGCGCGGGCGGTCGGCCACGGGTGGGTCCTCCTGGGACTGGTGCGCCTTCAAGCGCGCGGGATCAGACGCGCGCGACGGCAAGCGGCTCCGCGACGGCGCGGATGCGATCGAGCGCGAGCGCGATGTTCTCGCGCGAGTTGGCGTAGCTGATGCGCAGGTGGTTGCGCCCCACGGTCCCGAATGCGGAGCCCGAGAGCACCGCCACGCCGGCCTCGCTGAGCAGCCGGTCGGCCAGCTCGGAGCCGGAGAGGCCGGTGCCCGAGATGTCCGGGAAGGCGTAGAACGCGCCGGACGGGCGCAGGCAGCGGAAGCCCGGGATCGCGTTGAGCCCGTCCACGATCAGGGCCCGCCGTGCCCGGAACTCCGCCACCATCCGGTCCACGTCGTCCTGGGGCCCGTTGAGTGCCTCGGCCGCGGCGATCTGCTGGGCGGCGCTGGTCCCCGTGACGGAGTTGACGATGAGCCGCGTGAACGGGGCCACCAGCGGCTCCGGCAGGATGGCATGGCCCATCCGCCAGCCGGTCATGGCGTAGGACTTGCTGAATCCGTCGATCACGATCGTCCGCTCGGCGAGGCCGGGGAACGTGGTGATCGAAACGTGCTCGGCTTCGTACACGATGCGCCCGTAGATCTCGTCGGTGAGCACTGTCAGATCGCGCTCCACCGCGATGGATGCGATCGTGCGCAGGTCGTCACGGGTGAGGATGGCGCCGGTCGGATTCGCGGGCGAGTTGAGAATGATCATGCGCGTCCGCGGCGTGACGAGGCTCGCCAGTTCGTCGGGGTCGAGCCGGAACTCGTGCTCCTGGCGCATCGGGATCGGCACCGGCGTGGCGCCGACGAAGCGGGTCATGGACTCGTAGATCGGGAAGCCCGGATCGGGGTAGATGACCTCGTCGCCCTCCTGGGCGAGCGCCAGCAGCGCGTAGAACATGACGGGCTTCGCGCCCGGGGTCACGACGACCTGGTCCGGGCTCACATCGACGCCCTGGCGCGCCCGGAAATCGTCCGCGATGGCCCTGCGCAGCACCGGCAGGCCGGGCGCCGGCGGGTAGTGCGTCCAGCCGTCGTCCAGCGCGCGCTTGGCAGCCTCGCGGATGTTGGCCGGCGTGTCGAAGTCCGGTTCCCCGATCTCGAGGTGGATCACGTGGCGTCCGGTCGCCTCGAGGGCACGCGCCCGGGCGGCGACCTCCATGGCGCCCTCCGTTGCGAGGCGGGACATTCGGTCGGCGAGTCGCATCCGCGGATCGTAGCGAATGCGCCCCCCGGCGGAGGAGCCCACCACGTGGCCCACGGTGCCCCCTCGCCTAGAATCCGGCGGTGGCCACCTTCTACACGATCGATGCCGCGAATGAGCGCATCCCCGAGGTCCGCGAGCTGCTGCTCCTGCTCCGCGACCAGCGCGACGAGCTCGTCCGGCTCCGCGATCGCCTCCTGGAGCTGCGGGTCGAAGAGACCGCCGACGCGGACGAGCCCGCGGGCGATGCGGGAGCCGAGGCCGGGCGCATCCGTCTGCGGATCCAGGGCGTGGTGGACCAGATGCAGGCGTCGGTGGCCAGGATCGACGGCTGGGGCATCACCCTGCGCGACATCGACAGCGGCCTCATCGACTTTCCGGCCCTTGTCATGGGCCGCCAGGTATGGCTGTGCTGGCGCCTGGGCGAAGGCGACGTCGACTGGTGGCATGAACTCGACGTGGGGTTCGCCGGCCGCCGCCGGTTGACCGATCTGGCATAGGGCCACGCGTGCCGCCCGAGACGATCCTGCAGGCCGGCCGCCACAAGGCCTACCGGCCGATCCCGCCGGCCGCACGGGCTGCCGCACTCCGGGATGCTCTCAACGCCTGGGAGCGCGGGGACTGGTTTGAGACCCACGAACTGCTGGAGCCGGCCTGGATGGGCGCGTCCGAACTCGGCGAGCGGCTCCGGACCCAGGCGCTGATCAAGGTCGCGGCAGCGTTCGTCCACCGCGCCCGGGGCAACCGCGCGGGCATGCGCACCAATCTCGCCGGCGCGCTGGCGCGGCTCCGGGACGCCACCACCGAGGGCGCGGACCTGCGCCCGCTGGTCGGCGCCGTCGAGGATCTCCTGCTGGCAGTGAGCGATCCGGGCGTTGGTCTCGAGACGATCGCGCCGCCGGACCTGCGGACGCTGCTCACGACCGACCAGGCCAGGCCAGACCCCGGCCGGGCTGCCGGAGACTAGGCGGGTCGCCCGCGCCGGCGGATCCGGCCCACCAGCTCGCGCGCTCGCTCCGGATGCGCGAACGCCCAACCGACGACGATGAGCAGGATGAAGTTGCCGGTGCCGACGCCGGCGGCGGCGAGATACCCCAGCTGCTGGCCCACCTCGCCCTCGATCTTGAGCGCCGGGATGGTGGCCCCGAACAGGCCGAGCTGGAAGAACGGCGGCTTGGGCGCGAGGCTCGTGCGCGCGGCCCCGGTGATCACGCCGTCGGCGGTCCGCCCGCCGATGACGTAGGCGTTCGCGCCGCTGACCACGGCCGCGCCGCCGGCCAGCCCTGGCTCGGGCAGGTCGGTCAGATCAAGGTGGCGCCACTCGGCGATGTTGCCCTTCGCATCCGGGGCGGCCCAGTACACCTCGTTCTGGACGCCGGAGCCGTCGGCCCCGCCGACGAGGTACAGCCCGCCATTTGCGAAGAACCCGGCGGCGTCCGTGCGCGGGCCGGGCAGGTTGCTGGTGCCGGTGCCGGCGGCCCAGGAAAGCAGGTCGGGGTTCGCGGGCGGGATGGTCCCGCCATGGCCGTCGGACGTGCCCGTCGGGAACGTGCCCCGGAGCACCGAGGCCGTGGGCCCGGAGGCGTCGCGTCCACCGAAGACGTAGACGTGACTGCCGCTGATGGCCAGTTCGGCGTCGGCCCGCACCTCGGGCATCGATGTGAGCGGGGTCCACTCGCCTCTGGCGCCGCTCGATGACGTCTTGGACTTCCAGACGCTGCTCGTGGGGGCACCGTTGGCATCGACCCCGCCCAGGAGAAGAAGGCCATCGGCAAGGGCCACGACCGATGATCCCGCGCGTGCCTCGGGCAGCTGCATGGCCTCGACCGGTGTCCAGGCCGTGAGCGCACCGCTCGCGTCGGCGGTCAGCGACCACGCCGTGGTGGTGGCCTTGCCGCTCGCGTCCAGGCCTCCGAAGACGTAAATCGAGCCCGCGGAGAAGATGACAGCGGCGCGTGAGCGAGGTTCCGGCAGCGCCGGGCCGGACGTCCACGGTCCGAACGTCCCGGCGGCAACTGCTTCCGCGGTGAAGACATCGGCGCTGGCCGTCGCGCCATCCGTACCGCCGATGTACAGGAACCGTGCCCCGGACTGGACCACGGCGCCGTCGGCGCGCGGCGCGGGGAGCGACAGCTCCGTCGGCGAGGGATCCCAGGGCAGGGCAGCGCCGGGTGGAACCGGGCAGGGCAGGCCGCGGTTCTCCGGCGGGCAGAGGTTGACCGGCGAGATCACGTTGATTCCCAGGTCGATCGTGGAGAACACCGTGAAGTAGTACGCGCGATCGGGGATGTAGCCCAGCAGCAGGATGATCAGGATGAACCAGAACATGGCCTTGATCGACGCCCAGGACCAGCTGTCCCCGTCGAGCAGGCCGAAGAGGACCCGCCGTCGGGTCGCTCCCGGGCCCAGCGCCGGTGCCGTCATGCTCGCTCAACCCCCTGCCGGCGCTCGGCGCCGTAACGGCTCATCAGGTTCATTCGGCCGTGATCGTCCCGGTCATGTTCGGATGCACGGTACAGATGAACGGGTACGTCCCGGCCGCCAGCGCCGGGATGTCGTAGATCCGCGTCTCGACGCCACTGAAGATGTCGCCCACGAAGAGGTCTCCGCCGGACTGGTCCTTGATGTCCACGTTGTGAGGGATGCCCGCGTCGAGGTTCTCAAACGAGATCTGGAACGGCTGTCCGGCCGGCGCCTTGATGTCCTGGTCGAGGAACGCGATGTTCTGGGCCCGGATCGTGACAACGGTGCCCTGGCTCGGGCCCGGCGTGCCGGACGCGCCCGGCGTGGTAGTCGGTCCGGGCGAGCCGGAGGGCTTGGGCGTCGCGAATGCGTCCGTCCAGCAGGCGGGCACCGGCGTCGCACCAGGCGCGGGCCTGAAGTCGGGGTCGCGCCAGCCGGTGAAGGTCCGGACCTTGCCGGCCTGGTCGAGGATCGGCTCCAGCGTCGCTGGGTCGCGAATGATGTACTCGTGCTCGTTGGTGGCACGCAGGAACGCGATCAGCTCGTTGATCTGCTGGTAGTTGAGCGGGCCGCCGGTCCGGCTGTCCCACAAGGGCATGATGCTGTCGGCGTTGCCGCAGACGTAGCGCCCGCCCGCGTACAGCACGGTGCGCAGGTATTCCTCGTTGAGGTGGACGAACAGCTTCATCTGGTCATTGAGGACCGGACCGATTCCGCCCTGGCCCTGCTCGCCGTGGCAGCGCGCGCAGTTGGCCTCGTAGATGTTGTAGCCGCGCTCGACGTCGGTGACGTACTGCGCCTCGCCTTCCTTCTCGAGGCGGCTGGTGCCGGCGATCCCGGGCACGCCCAACTCGTAGAAGTAGTAGATGATCACGAAGAGGACCACGACGAGCGTCGCGAGAAAGCCGACCCATCGGGCATTGCCTGACTGGCGCACGATCCCGGCGGCACGCTCGGGCGTCAGCGAGACGTCGTGAGCGGCCGGTGGGGCGCTGAAGCGGTCCGCCGGCGCGGTCTCGGAGGGCGGCCGCGGAATCGGCAGCCGCTGCTCTCGATCGCGTCCAGGCTGGTCGGTCATCAGACTCCTCGAGTGGGTGGTCGACGGTCGGCCCTCGCGGGCCGGGGTCGGTGCGTCAGATGCAACCGGTGGGCGACGTGGGCGGGATGATGCCCGGCTGGCCCAGGGCAACGGGCAGCGGGCCCAGCGTGATGCGACCCGTGTCCAGCGTCAGCACCCCCTCAGCGTCGACGCTGGCCGAGAAGCGGTCCATGCTCCGAGGGGCTGGTCCGAACTCCGCGCCGGCGGCCTTGATGCCGAGGCGGTCGTAGCGCGATCCGTGGCAGGGGCACTCCAGCCAGAAGTTGCGCAG